>JAYVOS010000128.1:0-8054 GCA_043757775.1 Chloracidobacterium sp.
CGTGCTAATTCGATCTTTCGGAAACTGGATGCAGCGGACAGCATCGAGGAGTGCCGTGCGAGGCTCACAGATCACGCAAAGGTAACAAAGATCGTCTCATCTGACCCGGCGAGCGACATCTGGTCAATGGCCATTCTCGCGTCGCGTCTAGAGGAAACCGTCGAGCAGGCCGCAGCACAAAATGAACCCGCAATTCTTGCAAAATATACGTTTACGCTAGCTAAGGCGTTTAACCTTTTCTACCACAATCACAAGATCATTGCCGAAACTGACGACGTCAAACGAGCGATCCTTGTGGTGGTTGCAGATATGACGCGGCGGGCGTTGACCGCTGCTCTCGATACGCTGGGGATCGAAGTGCCCGAAAAAATGTAGGTTGACAACCGCTTGCGGATTAGTTTTAATAATTTTACATGAACGTTGCAACGACAAAATCATTTACAACCCTGCAGAATGGCCAATGGTGGTGGCGAGATGCGGCGTGTGTTGGATTTTGAGCTTGATCGACCTATTGATCTGAACCAGATTTCACCTAAAACGCTGCTTGAGACTTAAACTCAAGCGGCGTTTTTATTATTTATGAACGAATCAAAACAAGTAAACGTGATGCCGATCGTGCGGACCATTCCCGCCGATCTGTTGACGCCGCTTGCTGTTTATCTGAAGCTTTCGGCGAATTCAATAAATTCGTTCCTGCTCGAATCGGTCGAGGGCGGCAAAAGCCTCGCACGATATTCGTTCATCGGAGCTGATCCCGTCGAGGTTAAAAGCGGCGGCGAGAAGATTTTCACAGAGCTCCGAGAGCATTTCGCGACGCATAGAGCGGAAGTTGACAGCGAATTACCGGCCTTCATTGGTGGTGCTATTGGTTATCTAGGTTTTGATTGTTGCGAATGGTTTGAACCGACTTTGCGAAAAAAGACGACCGATGCCGAGACGGCTTTTATGTTATTTCGCTCTATAGTTGCTTTCGATCACGCCAAACAAGTGATCAAGATTATCTCACTCGTATTCAAAAAAGAAGCTGGTGACACCAATCTCAAACATCTCATTGAGGATGCAGAGCAGCGAAACCGTAATATTCAGGAAACGCTCGAAACGGGTCCAATCAATATTCCAAAGACTGTTGTGGCACCTCACAATGTGGCAGATTCTAACTGGAAACGCCCCAATTTCGAATCTGCCGTCACCGGGATCAAAGAATTGATAAACGCAGGCGAATGCTATCAAGCCGTTCTATCGCAATGTTTTACGCGCGAGACACTCGCCTCGCCCCTCGCAATATATCGTGCTTTGCGTTCGCTCAACCCATCGCCATATATGTTTTTGCTCGCATTTGGCGGCAAGGCGATCGTGGGAGCGTCGCCTGAAATGCTTGTCCGGTGCGAGGATCGACGTCTCGAATACCGCCCGATTGCCGGAACACGTCCGCGCGGTAAAAACGCAGCCGAAGACGAGGCTCTAGCCCAAGAAATGCGGCTTGATAAAAAAGAGGTCGCCGAACATCTGATGCTAGTAGATCTTGGCCGCAATGACCTCGGTCGAGTAGCGGAATACGGTTCGGTCCAGGTTGATGAGTTGATGAAAGTCGAAAAATATTCGCACGTTCAGCATCTGGTCAGCTCAATTTCGGCGAAATTAAGAGCAGGGCTTGATCGTTTCGACGCTCTCGCGGCGTGCTTCCCTGCCGGAACGGTTTCGGGCGCCCCAAAAGTTCGGGCTACTGAGATTATTCGCGAGTTTGAACCCACGCCTCGCGGTGTTTATGCCGGAGCAGTTGGATATTTTGATTACGCAGGCAATATGGACACCTGCATCGCGATCCGAACGCTCGTGCTTGAAAATGGTGTGGCAAAGATACAAGCAGGTGCCGGAATCTTAGCGGATTCGGTGCCGGAGATGGAATTTGACGAGACGTTGAACAAAGCAAAAGTGTTAATGCGGGCAATCGACATCGCCGAGAGCGGAACGGTTTAACAATGGAAGACAGGATATTGGAACATTACCTCGAAGAGCTTCATACCGGAATCGACATTGATCCGCTTGAGGCCGCGAGTCTGTTTGACGCTCTGATCACAAGCGATAATCAGTTGCTATTGACCCGTGTTTTATTGGCTTGGAATGAAAAAACCTGGACTGAGGACGAGCTTTTTGTATTCGCCTCGATAATGCGTGAACGAATGAAAAGGATAAATTCGCAGCACGAAATATTTGTCGATACCGTCGGAACAGGTGGAAGCCGGGTAAAGACTTTTAACGTATCGACCGCCGCCGCTTTTGTCACCGCTGGTGCCGGAGTCGCGGTTGCGAAACACGGCAATCGTGCTGCGACAAGTAGTTCGGGCAGTTCGGATGTGCTTGCTGAGCTTGAGATCGATGTTGATGTCGCCCCGACGGTTTCCGAGCAAAACCTCAATACACACGGGCTTTGCTTCATGTTTGCACCGCGATTTCATCTCCTGTCGCCGACGCTCGCAAAGGCCCGTAAGGCGGTCGGCGAGCCGACGATATTCAACAATCTCGGCCCGCTGTGCAATCCTGCTTCGGCTCCGCATTATGTGATTGGAGTTTACGACAAACATCTGCTTGAGAGCACCGCACGGGTTCTGTCGCGTCTTAGAACGAAAAAATCTTGGGTGGTTTATGGCGAAAGTGGTTTGGACGAGATCGCCCTGAAAGGAACGACCCTCGTTGCCGAGGTAAACGATGGGAAAATAGATATTTTTGAAATAAAATCGGCGGATTTTGGCTTATCAACTTCTGGAGACGATCTGATGTCGAACTGCTCAGCGGCTGAAAGTGCACAGTTGATACGAGCTATTTTGGACAATGAAATGCAGAGACGGGATGCCGAAAGACTCGTTCTTATCAATGCAGCAGCCGCGTTATACATTACCGGAAAATCAGTCTCATTGATAGAAGCATATAAACGGGCTGAAAACAGCATTCGAAATAGTTCGGCGTTAAATAAACTTAAGGAATTAGCAAAGGGAAAATAAAAACAGCTATTTGCTGTCAGCTAAAAGCTATTAGCTGTTTTGTAATCGGAATGATGAGTGAGACATTTTTAGACAAAGTAGTTACTAAAACCCGCGAAAGTGTCGATCGGATCAAATCCGTCGGTTACGCAGATGCTATGAAGTGGCGGGCTGAAAGAATGCGAAATTCGGTCGAACCACATCTTTTTCATGCTGCATTGTCTCGTAAGGATTGCACCAACATTATCGCCGAGATAAAGCGCTCTTCGCCGTCAAAAGGAGTTATAAATGCCAACATAAAGGTCGATCAGCTCGCCCGACAATATGAATCGGGCGGTGCGTCAGCCATTTCTGTTTTGACCGAAAATGAGTATTTCGGAGGTGAGATCGCCGACCTTATTCTTGTAGCAAAGACAGTGAATATTCCAGTTTTGCGAAAAGATTTCACCGTCGATGCATATCAAATTTACGAAGCCGCCGCCGCCGGTGCTGACGCTGTTTTGTTGATAGTTGCGGCACTTAGCGAAGCAGAACTTATAGAGTTTTCGGCGATCGTAGAAGACCTCGGAATGGATGCTCTTGTGGAAGTGCATACGGCTCAAGAGCTCGAAACCGCTCAAAAAATCGGAGCAAAGATCATCGGCATCAACAATAGAAACCTGCAAACGCTTGAGGTTTCGCTCGATATTTCCCGACAATTGATTTTTGAAAGACCAGTGAACGCTCTTATGATTGCCGAAAGTGGTATAAAAACCCGTGATGAGATAGAGGGGCTTCGAGCTCTCGGATTTGACGGATTTCTGATCGGCGAGACGCTTATGCGGACCGACGACGCAACAATAATATTAGAAACGTGGACCTAAAGACAGTCATAAAAAATAAGATGACTAAAATAAAAATATGCGGCATAACCGATTTTCCAGATGCCCAAAACGCAGTACAGTACGGTGCCGATGCCATCGGATTCAATTTTTATAAGGGAAGCAAAAGGTGTATTTCCCCATCCGAAGCCGCATTGATCGGCGAGAGAATTACAAAGCGTGTCGAGAAGATAGGCGTGTTCGTTAATGAGACCCTCGATGGAATAATTAACGCTAAGGGAATCGCTGAACTAGATACCATTCAACTCCACGGTAACGAAAGTCCTGAATTTATTGAGCAGCTCCGATTTGAGTCAGACGCGACAATTATCAAAGCGGTAAGGATTGGGCCGGAGTTTGATCCTAAAGAGGTTCTGAAATATAAGACTGACGCCATATTGCTCGACGATTATTCGGAAAGTGAGTTTGGTGGGACCGGAAAAATAATTGATTGGACAATTGCTAAACGCGTCGCAGAATTGGTTGACAAAGTTTACCTTGCGGGAGGATTAAATCCTGATAATGTTGCAGAAGCAATCAGAATTGTTCGCCCCTTTGCAGTCGATGTAGCTAGCGGAGTCGAATCATCTCCGGGCAAGAAAGATCCCGAAAAGGTCGCGGCATTTATCAAGGCGGCGAAGGAAGCATTATGAATTACGAGCCAAATGAAAAGGGCTACTGGGGCGAATATGGTGGACGGTTTGTGCCGGAGACGCTGGTTGCTCCGCTTGATGAGCTGTCGGCAGCGTATTACGGCGTTCGTGATGACGGCTCGTTTCAGGCGGAGTTTTATGACTTGCTTACTAATTATTCTGGTCGTCCGACACCGCTTTATTACGCAAAACGCCTTTCGGAAACGCTTGGCGGAGCAAAGATATATCTCAAACGCGAAGATCTCAACCACACCGGTGCTCACAAGATAAATAACTGTCTCGGCCAGATATTGCTTGCCCGCAAGATGGGCAAAAAGCGGATAATTGCCGAGACGGGTGCCGGTCAGCACGGTGTTGCGACGGCGACTGTATGTGCTTTATTCGACCTCGATTGTATCGTGTATATGGGCACCGAAGACATGCGTCGGCAGGAGGTGAACGTGTTTCGTATGCGACTGCTCGGTGCTGAGGTTCGCGGCGTTGATTCCGGTTCGCGAACGCTGAAAGATGCGATAAATGAAGCCCTTCGAGACTGGGTGACAAACGTTGCCGACACTTATTACCTTCTCGGCTCAGCTCTAGGTCCACATCCTTATCCGCTTATGGTTCGTGATTTTCAGTCTGTGATAGGCCGCGAGGCATGCGAGCAGATAATTGAAAAAGAAGAGCGTTTACCGGATGTTCTCGTCGCGTGCGTCGGCGGCGGATCGAACTCCATCGGGCTGTTTCATCCATTTCTAAAAGATCAAGACGTTCGCATGATCGGCGTCGAAGCTGGTGGCCGCAGCAGCGGCTTGGGTGAACACGCCGCCCGGTTTATGAACGGCGGCGATATAGGCGTGCTTCAGGGAACGAAAAGCTATTTGCTTCAGGACAAAAATGGGCAGATCGCATTGACCCATTCGGTTTCCGCCGGCCTCGATTATGCGTCGATCGGGCCGGAACATGCATTTTTACATGACTTAACCCGCGTCGAATATGTTTCGGCATCTGATAGCGAGGCTCTGGCTGCGTTCAAGACGCTTTCCCAGACCGAAGGGATTATCCCCGCTCTCGAATCGTCACACGCCGTTGCACACGCCATAAAGATAGCACCCGGGATGCGGCAGGACGAAATAATGATCGTCAATCTTTCGGGCCGCGGCGACAAGGATATAAATACGGTTCAGGAAGAGTTAGGGCAGAAACAAGACCGGTAGGGAGTGTGTCTCTCTCTCGACACAAATACGTAACATGAGCCGAATCACAATCAAATTTCAAGAGTTAAAGCGATCAGGCCGCAAAGGCTTTATCCCGTTCGTCACGGCAGGTGACCCTGATATTGCGACTTCCCTGTCGATCATCCTAAAACTCGCCGAAATGGGAGCGGACGTGATCGAGCTGGGAGTCCCGTTCAGCGACCCGATGGCGGACGGCCCGACGATCCAGCGTTCGTCCGACCGGGCGTTGAAGAACGGCACGACGTTAAAAGATGTGCTGCAGCTTGCGACAGAGTTTAGAAAACACAGTGACATTCCGCTCGTCCTGTTCAGCTATTTCAATCCGATATTGCGGTTCGGCCTCGATAAATTTACTTCAACCGCTGCGAGTTCGGGTATTGACGGCGTGCTATTGACCGATGTTATCGAAGACGAAGCCGCCGCTCTCGCTGTCAAATTTGCTGCCAACGACATCGACCTCATCTCGCTGATCGCTCCGACGACAACTGACAAGCGGCTTGGGGAGATCTGTTCCAATGCGAGTGGTTTTATCTATGCCGTCTCGCGTGCCGGAGTGACCGGTGCACAGGAAAAAACGAGTTCGGATGCGAAAGCTCTCGTCCTGCGGGCGAGGCAATTTACTGATCTGCCGATAGCGGTGGGATTTGGAATATCGACTGCCGAGCAAATATTAGAAGTCTGGAGTTACGCCGATGCGGCAGTCATTGGATCAGCAATTGTATCGGAAATAGAAAAGTCTGCGGGCTCTGATCTCGCGGTCAAAAACGTTGAAAAGTTTGTCGCGGTTCTATTGCTGAAATTTGCAAAAACCGGCTTTGAAAACTAGAGTTAGAGTTTTGCGGATATCCGCGAATTGAGTATTTATGCTTATTGTAATGAAATCAGATGCCACGGCGTCTGATATAGAAAAAGTTGTTTCGATCATAGAGGCTCTGGGCTATCGAGGGCACACTCTGCCCGGTGAAAATCGCACGGCGATCGGTGTTACAGGTAATAAAGGCTCGGTTGATCCGGCGCATTTTGAAAATCTGCAGGGTGTCGCACAGGCTATACGCGTCACGCAACCGTACAAACTGATCTCAAAAGACCTCAAGCCTGAGAAATCGATCGTTAAGGTTGGAACAGCGACTATCGGCGGTGCCGAATTAGCGATAATCGCCGGACCGTGTGCGATCGAGACCCGCGAACAGCTGTTTGCAGCAGCTGAAGCAGTAGCCGCTAGTGGTTCCAAATTCTTTCGCGGCGGTGCTTACAAGCCAAGGACGTCGCCGTATGCATTCCAGGGGCTTGGCGAAGAAGGTTTGAAGATGCTCACCGAGGTTCGTGATCAATACGGCCTCAATATCGTGACTGAAGCGATGGACGAACACGGCGTCGATGCTGTCGCAAAATACGGTGACTGCATCCAGATCGGAGCCCGCAATATGCAAAATTTTTCGCTGCTAAAATATGTCGGCAAGATACGAAAGCCTGTTCTGCTAAAACGCGGCCTGTCCGCCACACTCGAAGAGCTGCTGCTCGCAGCCGAATACGTAATGTCAGAGGGCAATTACGATGTCATACTGTGCGAACGCGGCATCAGAACATTCGCCACGCACGCACGTAATACAATGGATCTGTCCGTTATTCCGGCCGTTCATCGCCTGACGCATCTGCCCATAATCGCCGACCCGTCGCACGGCACCGGTCACAATTACATGGTCACGCCGATGGCTCGAGCGAGTGTTGCCGTCGGTGCCGACGGCCTGATAATCGAGATCCACCCGCGTCCTGAGGAAGCTTTATGTGATGGGGCACAAGCTTTGACTCCGGCTCAATATGTCGATCTGGTCGAGCAAGTACGGGCAATACACGCAGTTGTTAGCGAACCGGCGAACGTCCGTGTATAACAACATATAAGACGATGATCTATTTCTAATTTCGTATTTGAAATTACAAAAAAAAGACCCGCATATGTTCCCGAACACGTGCGGATCTTTTTTACCTCTCCATTGAGCGCCTTTTGCCTATTTTGCCAAACGGAGTTTCATCAAACCGTAAAACTGAATGTAACAGCTGATCATCGACGCTAAGATTAGAAATGTCATCGGCATAAACCGCATTGATTCCGGCACAACCACACCCAAGCTTTGTTTGAATCCAACGCCAAGCGTCATACCAAATAAAGCAATGCCCCCGCGTGTCAGCATCCAGTTACTAAAGGTCGGCCTCGCCGCTTTGGACGGCAGAAAATACGGCAGGACGAGCACCATAGTGATCGTCACTCCCATCAATAGCCCGTCCATCGACATTGCCTGCACGCCGCGTCCGTATTCCAGTGCAAGGAAAAACAATACGATCAGT
>JAYVOS010000129.1:0-8054 GCA_043757775.1 Chloracidobacterium sp.
ACATTTTGATTGCTGCCCGCTCCGAAGCTGAAGATTACCTCACAAACCGTCGCCTCTCGCCCGAAACGTCCGCGATGGTCAGACGTGCCCGCTCGGATAAAAATGTATCTTTAGGCAGCATCGGTTAGGTTCAGAGTGCAAGCTTTAGCTTGTAACTGTATGATTAAAATCTGCAAGCTAAAGCTTGCACTCTGAACTTATGCGAGTCATCTCCGGCCTCTATCGCGGACGCGTGCTAAAAAGCCCCCCGGACAACAAGACGCGGCCGACATCCGACCGCCTGCGCGAGACTTTATTTAACGTCCTTGCTCCGCGAATTACCGACGAAACGCGTTTCCTCGATCTATGTGCCGGAACCGGTGCTATTGGCATCGAAGCTCTCTCACGGGGAGCCGCATTTGTGACCTTTGTCGATAAATCGAAAAAATCCTGTGCTTTGATCGAAGAAAATCTAGACAAGCTCGGTGTTGCTGAAGAGCAAACCGCTATCCTCGGTCTCGAAGCCGAAAATTTCACTGGCCGCGAACATCGGGCGGGTTGGGACATCGCGTTTTTCGATCCGCCGTATGAATCGGATTATGCACTCGTAATGCACGATTTTGGTTACAAAAGTGATCTGCTTCGCGATGGCGGTTTGCTCGTCGTCGAGCATCACACAAAAAAACCGATGCCGGATCTGGTCGGCTCGCTTCGGCGTTGGCGGCGGCTGAAACAGGGCGAGACGAGCCTAAGCTTTTACGAAAATGAATAGATCACTAAATCTCAAAGTGCTTGTCTGGCTTATACTTGCTCTCATTTGGGGTACGACGTGGCTGTTTATTAAGGTCGGTCTCGAGGATCTGCCGCCGATCACGTTTGCGAGTGCGAGATTTTTGCTTTCGGTCGCGATACTGCTTGTTTTAATAAAAGTACAGAAGATTCCACTGCCTAAAACATCGAAAGAATGGCGGCTCATCGCTCTCACGGGCGTGTTGCAATTTTCGATAAATTACAGTCTGGTCTTTTGGAGCGAGCAATACATAACGTCAGGTCTCGCGGCGGTTCTGCAGTCGATGATAACGGTTTTCGGGCTTATTCTCGCGTGGATATTTTTACCAAATGAACGCATCACTCCCCAGAAAATAGTCGCGGTTTTGATAGGCATTGCGGGTGTAGCCGTTATTTTTATTGACCAACTGCGAGTCGAGAATTGGATGGCCTTTCTAGGCTGCGTTGCGATAGTTGTTGGTGCCTACGCGGCGGCGCAGGCTTCAATATTAGTTAAATCTAAGGCGGCAGGAATTCATCCGGCAGCTCTGGTTTTCGCACAGATGATCTGTGGTTTGCCCGCGATCATCGTTTACAGCCTCGTCCGCGAGGGCAACCCGCTCACTTTTCACTGGACTTTGAGCGCGGTGGTCTGTGTAATTTATCTAAGTGCACTAGGAACGGTCGCGGCTTTTTGGCTTTATTACTGGCTTTTGAGTAAAATCGAATCGACCAAAGCGATGATGATCTCGCTTGTCACGCCGCTGCTGGCAGTCGTGATCGGGGCACTATTTTTAGGCGAACGCTTGCCGGCGCAGACATATTTTGGCGGCGTGCTTATCATCGCAGGGATCGGGTTGATCGTCTTTCGTCGAAAAGCAATTGAACCGCAGAGTCGCGGAGACGCGGAGACGGAAATGCATATCAGCGGTTAAAACCATTATGTTTTTTAGATTCACAACGGCAGGCGAGTCGCACGGCAAAGCTCTTGTCGCAATTGTCGAAGGCGTTCCAGGGGGTCTGCCTATTGATATTGCGGCCGTTGACCATGAACTTTGGCGGCGTCAGCAGGGCTACGGGCGCGGCGGGCGGATGAAGATCGAGACTGATACTATCAAGATAATATCAGGTGTGCGTCACGGCAAAACGCTAGGGTCGCCGATCGCCGTAATGATAAAAAACGATGATTTTGTCCATTGGCAGGATGTGATGTCCGCGACAGAATTAGATGTTCAGCCAAAAAATCCTCGTACTATCACACGTCCGCGTCCCGGTCACGCCGATCTTTCCGGCGGACAAAAATATCAGACCCGAGACCTGCGCGACATTCTCGAACGAGCCTCTGCCCGCGAGACAGCGGCTCGTGTCGCTTGCGGAGCGATTGCAAAACAACTACTCGCAGCTTTCGGTGTTGATATCAAAAGCCACGTCGTTCAATTGGGCGGATCGCCAGAACAGCATCTCGAAAAAACCTGGGAAGAGATTGCCGCCATTCCAAAAGATTCCCCGCTAAACTGTGCCGACGCAAAGGCAGAGATGGAAATGATCGCGCTTATCGATCAAGCAAAAACCGACGGCGATACGCTTGGCGGTATATTTGAGGTCGTGGTCCGCGGCTTGCCCGTTGGGCTCGGCTCTCATACGTCTTGGGAAGAAAAACTCGATGGCCGAATCGCGCGTGGCATAATGTCGATCCACGCCGTCAAAGCCTTCGAGATAGGCACAGGTGTTGCAAATGCCGGCAAGCCCGGCTCAGAGGTGCATGATGAAATATTCCACGATGTTGCAGGCTTCACGCGGCCAACAAACCGTGCGGGCGGCCTCGAAGGAGGTATTACGAACGGTGAGGAGCTGAGAGTTCGCGGCTATATGAAGCCCATCGCGACGCTCCGCAAACCGCTCCATTCCGTCGATATCGACACTAAGGCTGAAGACCTCGCCGCTTTTGAACGCTCCGACATTACAGCCGTTCCCGCCGCCGGAGTCATAGGCGAAGCAATGCTCGCGATAGTCCTTGCGAATTCAATGCGCGAGAAATTTGGCGGTGACTCGATCGAAGAGATGAAGCGAAACTTTGACGGCTATCAGATGTCGGTAAACAAATACTAAAATGTGTATTAGTTTTGCCCGCGAACGAAGCGAAAAGACGCGAATAAAAAAGATCCCGTCGCCGACGAATCAGATAACCTTACAGAAGCCTGCGTATGAATTTCTTATTCGCGTTCTTTCGCGTAATTCGGGGGCAATAATTCTTATCCTGCTCGCTTTCCTTGTAAGCTGCTCAAAACCCGAAGAAAAGCCTGCATCAAATATGGTGGCTACTCGCGAGGCTAAAAAAGAGCTTGCTGATCTGCGTGCGGCGATGACAAAGATCGTGCCTTTTTTCAAGCCTATGGGAAAACCGCTGGCTTATGACTGGCTCGGGTCGCATAATGAGCCGGGGCAGACGTTTGATGAGTATCTCGATAGTGATCCGGTCAAGCCGACTAAGGAGAGGCAAAAGATATATGTGCTGCCGCTTGGGGCGTTTACATTGCAGCAGAAAAAGATCATTGATATTACCGCAGGTTACCTTGCTGCGTTTTATGACATGCCAGTCAGCACGATGGCGCCGAAGAATATAATACGCCCGCTGAGTGTAAAAAACAGCCGCCATAATCAGTTCACCCACAACGATCAGATCCGCACCGGCTACATTCTAGACGAAATGCTAAAGCCCAATCTCCCTGCCGACGGAGCTGCACTCATTGCCTTTACCGCCGATGATCTTTATCCAGACATTTCGATGAATTACGTCTTTGGACAGGCGAGTCTTGAGAACCGCGTCGGCGTGTGGTCGCTTTATAGACTCGGTGACAAAGCCGACTACGACACATTTCTGCGGCGCACGCTCAAGATCGCGGCACATGAGACCGGGCATATGTTTTCGATGAAGCACTGCACTAAATACGAGTGCGTGATGTCTGGCACGAACTACTTAGGCGAGACCGACAGCCGCCCGATCGATGCCTGCTCGGAGTGTATGGCAAAGATCTGCTGGCTTTCGGACATTGCACCCGCCGAGCGATACAAAAAACTGGAGGCATTCTGCCGCAAACATGGCTTGATACATGAAGCGGATGAGTTCAAACGAAAGATGAATGCCGCACTTTAGAGTTGCGGAAGTGAATTACAGAGTTGCGGAGGTGAATTCCCTAGTTGCGGAAGTGAATTCCATAGTTGCGGAAGTGAATTCCATAGTTGCGAAAGTGAATTACAGAGTTGCGGAGGTGAATTACAGAGTTGCGGAAGCGAATTCCAGAGTTGTTATAGCAATATACGGAGTTACCGGAGCTAAATATTACTTTCCGATGTCTTTACGATATTGCATTCCCTGCCAATTTATCTTATCGACCGCTGAATATGCTAGCGTGAGTGCGGAATCCAGATCATTACCGGTCGCAGTTACGCCGAGCACGCGGCCTCCCGACGTCAGATAAGTCCCGTCAGGGCCGTTTGCGGTTCCTGCGTGAAAGACCGTGACGTTTTCGTTGGTGACAGCTCCCAATCCATTTATAACATCACCCGTGCGTGGCTTACCAGGGTAACCCTCGGACGCTAGAACGACGCAGGCTGAGCTGCCCTGCCGCCATTGGATGTCGAGAGCGGCGAGGTTTCCTGTCAGCATCGCACCACAAATATCGAGGAGCGAAGTTTCGAGCCTCACGTGTATCGCCTGCGTTTCGGGATCCCCAAATCGGACGTTATATTCGAGTAGTTGCGGACCTTTGGAGGTCATCATCAGGCCGAGGAACAAGATGCCGCGAAAGCTAAATCCTTCGCGATTGCAGCCGTGCAGGGTCGGGCGAATTATCGTGTCTTTGATAATTTGCAGGTCTTCGGGGCTGAGAAGAGACGCATCTGTAACGGTTCCCATGCCGCCGGTATTTGGGCCGGTATCGCCTTCGCCGATGCGTTTGTGGTCGCAAACAGGCGGCATCAGAGCGAAATCTTCGCCATCGACAAACATCAGCAGCGAAACTTCGCGTCCGACAAGACATTCTTCTAACACGATCTTTTCCGCCGCTGCAGTTCCGACAAGATCCGCCATTTCGTTGATCGCAATGACCGCGTCGGCACGATTTTTAGCGACGACGACACCTTTACCGGCTGCAAGTCCGTCGGCCTTGACCACGACCGGCGTTTCGGTGTTGCCAAAATCTCCACTTTCGAGTTCGAGTATCGCAAATGTCGGAGAGTGAGATGTCGTAAACTTTGCGGTCGGAATGCCGTGGCGGGCCATAAAATCTTTAGCAAAAGATTTGCTCGATTCGAGTTGCGACGCTTCACGTTTCGGGCCGATGATCTTCAGGCCGCGACGCTCAAATTCATCCACGACACCGAGAGCGAGCGACGTCTCGCCTCCGACGAAGGTCAGACCTATCGCATTTGCCGACGCAAAATCGCCAAGAGCCTGAACATCATCAGGCATGATAGGCACGCATTCGGCCACTTGTGCGATACCGGCATTGCCATTTGCACAAAATAAACGCTCGACGCGCGGGTCTTTTTTAAACGAATGACAGATAGCATGTTCGCGTCCGCCGGAACCGATGACAAGAATATTCATAGTCAGCCTAATTGTTATAATTACTCATACTTGACACTCAAAACCGATAGTTGTAATGTCAAATTCAATCGCCAAAAAATTGACTTTTTAGGTTTTATAGTCAGCCCTGCAATAAAATCTACAACATAAATTCATTTTGCCGAAGTTAGCGTGGATCCGATCTGGAGCATTCATAATGTCCGACAGCGACTTTGTAAGAATTAGCGACACTGCAGAGGAGTTTCAAGACGTATCGATACAGTGCATTGACTGTCTGGATGAATTTGTCTGGACCGCTGGCGAGCAAGACTTTTACCGACAAAAGGATCTTCAAAATCCCCCCAAACGCTGCAAAGTTTGTAAACAGGCAAAAAACCAACGCCTCTATGCGATTTTCGAATCGCGTTCAACTGGCAGGTCTCCCCGAATCGAGGTAACCGCCGAATGTGCCCGCTGTTACATAGTAACGACCATCCCCTTTTACCCTTCGCAGGGCCGCCCGGTCTATTGCCGCAAATGCTTTATTGAGATCAATACAGAGAGCTCCAACACCGCCAGCGCCTAATTCCTTAACCACCTACGTGGACGTTAGGACGCATCTCAGGATCTGTTTCGGCTTGACGCAGGATCTCGCGAGTAACCGGAGCAGTATCGCCCTCGCCAAATAAAATATATCGAGCGAGATATATCAGCGGATTGCCCTCGCTCCAGCCAAAGTAAACGTGCGGTATCTTTCCGGTTTTATCACGTAAATAAAGTAGGAACGCCGCGATCGCATTCGGCACTGCCGGAGCTTGGGTGCGTAGTATCTTATACCCATCGACATCGATGCCACGAATAAACAATCTGCCCTTGAATTCCGAAGCATCACCAGTCTCGACCTCGTAAAACAGCACCGGATCGGACGAAGGTATGTGATTATCGACGCGTTTCTCGTGCTCCTTAAATCGATACTCCGTCATGTCGCCGGTCTCGCGGCGGTTAGTGACGATGCGAACCGCACCTTCAGCAGCCGCATCGTCGAGAAATGCCTGAGCGGCCTCGTCGAGCTCGATCTTGTCGATACGTATCTCCGTCGAGCGCATCGCTCGCGAGATAAATGACGCAGCAATGATGCTAAATATAAAGAACGAAGCGATCTTAATACCGTCGGGGCGTTCGATGACGTTGGCGACAGTCGTATATGCAAACACCGCAGCGATCATGCCGTATGCCCACGTCCATTTACTACGGCGCCGTCTGGCAGAGATGGTAACGGCGATGGCAGCCGATGACATCAATACCAAAACGCCTGTCGCGTACGCTCCGCCTTGGGCATCGACATTAGCATCAAATATCCAGGTCACCGCAAAACATATACCGATGAATACTAACACCAGCGGACGTGTCGCACGCGACCATTCCGGTGCCATGCCGTATCGCGGTAAATATCGCGGCACGATATTGAGCAGCCCGGCCATCGCCGATGCACCAGCAAACCATAGGATAAGGATCGTGCTCAGATCGTAGATCGTGCCTGGGCCTTCGCCCAGGTATTTGTGGGCGATATATGCCAGTGCTCTGCCGTTTGCCTTGCCGCCTTCGGTTGAGACACTCGCCGCAGTTTGTTCGGGTGTACAGGCACAATATTCAGGCGGAGCATGGCCAGCCGCAGCCGCACCGCAGTCAACACGCGGACAAAACTCCTCTTTCGGAATCAGGACGCTGGTCATAAAACTGCTCGCGATCAGCAAAAAGCTCATTATCAACGCAGCAACTATCAACAGTTTGCGTGTATTGGCGATGCGGTTTGGGCGTTTGACGAGCGGCATAACCGAAACGCCGGTCTCAAATCCGGATAGGCCGAGTGCGAGGCGAGGGAAACTGGTGATCGAGAGCAAGATGATCGCACCGTAGCCGACTATGCTAAAACGGCCAAACGACATTTTTGTCGCAAAAAGAGCCTCTCTCCAATTTCCTACGAGTTCCGGGTGATTGACCACTTCGAACAATCCGCGTCCGATCACGACTACATTTAGGGCCAAATATACCGCGACCAGAACCACAGCGATGCCTATCGCTTCCTTAAACCCCTTGAGGAATACCACGCCGAGTAAAGCAACCAAAGCGAGCGTTACAAGGACAGGATGTAGCAAGAATGAGAACGTCTGCTGAACAAAAGGGTTTTCTATTATATGGGCCGTCGCGTCCGCCGCCGAAAGTGTGATCGTAATAACGAAATCTGTGGCGACGAAACCTAGCAAAACAAGTACAAAAAGTTTGCCTTTCCAACGCGAGAGCAGTGCTTCGAGCATCGCGATCGAGCCTTCACCGTGAGGACTTTCCTTCGCGACACGGCTGTAAATCGGGAGCGCTCCGAAAAGCGTAAGGAGTACGAGTATCAGCGTTGCAATAGGTGACAAAGCTCCGGCAGCAAGAAACGCGATACCGGGTTGATACCCGAGTGTTGAAAAATAATCGACGCCCGTCAGGCACATCACTTTCCACCACGAGTGACTGTGATGCCGCCCCTCAGGTGCCGCTGGCCCCTCTATCTCGGAAACGCTGCCGCTATAGAGCCATTTTTTGAATCGCCCTTGCTCGCTTGTTTTCATGCCCTTTAAAAATCAAAAGACCGCCGTGACTAAAACACGCGCGGTACTGTATAAAACGTCTGAATATAATTTCGCAAAATATACACTCTCGGGAAAATATCTAATTTTATTTTCCTGTGAAACAA
>JAYVOS010000130.1:0-2194 GCA_043757775.1 Chloracidobacterium sp.
AAACTCAAGCGGTCCGAGCGTTTTGATAAACCTGGTATGTATCCAAAACTGATAGATCAAGTTAAATCCATGTATTACAGCAAACATCCACGGTGCAAATCCAAGCAGCATTATCGGTGCGTAAAATATCCAATGAGCCAGTCCGCCAAACCAGCTTTGCCGCACCGCGACGCTCAGGTTGTAATGTTCGCTGGAATGATGGACGACGTGGAAATTCCAAAAAAGCCGTGACTCGTGGCTTACGCGGTGAAAAACATAATAGACAAGATCGTCAACGAAGAACAAGATCGCCCATGTCCACCAGGCTTCGGCAGGGAATTTATAGGGAGCTATGTCGTAGAAAAAGATATAGACATATCCTGTAACGAGGCCGAACAACGCTCCCCAGACGACGCTCATAAAGCCAAGAAATATATTGCCCCATGTATCTTTTCTGTCACTGTACTCATCAGAGCCTTTCAGATATGCCCACAGCGATTCGCCAGCAATCATTAGTGCGAAGAATGGAATGGCAATGACCGTCGGTTGCAGCATGACTTTGTTATACAATAAAAGTTTTCAGAAATGCGAATTTATAGTAGCATCAAAACATCGGATCTCTCCTCAACAACACATTAACGGATTGGTTGGATGCCAATGTGTTGTTGTTGATGTTTACGATCTCATAACGGATCGAAATGGCTAAAAAGATTATCAAGACAATGGTTATTATTTTGGTTGCAGCGTTTATAGTGCTGCAGTTTTTTCGTATTGATAAGACCAACCCGCCTGTCGTTCAGGCTGAAACGATCGAGGCATCGACTGTTGTGCCGGGTGATATAAGTTTGATACTTGGCCGCTCTTGCAATGATTGTCATACGAACCAAACACAATATCCTTGGTATGCAAATATTCAGCCCCCGGGATGGTTTCTAAAAAATCATATTGATGACGGGCGGAGAAAATTAAATTTTAGTATTTGGAACACATATTCGCCTGCAAAGAGATCAAAGAAGCTAGACGAAATATGCGAACAGATCGAGTCAAAGGAAATGCCGATACCATCGTATCTGTGGATACATCGCGATGCGACATTGAGTGACAGCGATGGAAAAGCTCTGTGTGAGTGGGCGAAACAGGAGAAAGCTAAGGTTGATGCGGCGATAGCTCCACCGCCTATTGTCAACTAAGATATCAATATGTCTTTGCTGCCAATCGTTCATTTTCCGGATCCAGTTTTACTGACCGTTGGTAAGCCGTTTGCCGAAGACGAGTTTAATGAAGACCTCGAAAGACTTGCGGCTGATATGTTTCAAACGATGGAAGACGCGGGCGGCGTTGGTTTAGCGGCTCCACAGGTCGGTATTTCGAAGCGATTGTTCGTAATGGATGTCCCGGTCGAGGGTGGAGAGCGAGAGCGTCATGTGCTGATAAATCCCGAGATCATCAACGTCGAGGGGGAACAGACGGGCGACGAAGGATGTCTGTCATTTCCCGGGCTTTTTCAAGTCGTCAAGCGCGAGATGCGAGTTATCGCACGTGCGCAGAATGTAAAGGGCGAAGAATTTGAGCTTGACGTTGCGGACCTCGCGGCAAGGTGTATCTTACACGAGACCGATCATTGTGACGGTATAGTATTTCTCGATAGGATGACGACTCTAAAACGCGAGATGGCAAAACGAAAGATAAAAGCACTACAAAAAACAGGGAAGTGGAACTAAATTGAATATCCAAGAAACAAAACTGACCGCCGAACTAGCATCGAGCGGCGAACTTAATAAATATTTGAGCGAAGGCTGGGTGCTGATTCTCAGTTACGTCAAACATGCGAATGATACGCAGCAAGCTCGATTTGTGGTTGCGTGGCAATCAGACGGCCCCGCTATATTTCCTGAATTGCTTGACGAATGGGAACAGCGTGAGATGCGCAGGCAACAAACCAGATAGTCAGACCTAGGCATTTTGTACTTTTATCCTGTGCGTAAATGGCATAAAATGTCGTTGTAAATAAAACATAATACGAATTGGTGATCGCTGTCTCAGCCCCGAGTACTTGGCCGATCCAAACATCAGATGTGCCGCTTGTAGTGAAAAGGTATGTCGGAAATGAATTCATTTATCAAACGGGCTTCTCTTGTATCGATCATCATAGTGGTTTTATCAATTGTTGCCGCTGCGCAGATGACGATATTTAATATCCCCACGGCAGATACAC
>JAYVOS010000131.1:0-2194 GCA_043757775.1 Chloracidobacterium sp.
CCACAGATGAATACAGATAGACACAGATAAGGGATTTCTTTATCCATGTTTATCCATATTCATCTGTGGTTAATTTTCTTTCTTTCTTAACTCATCGTGGACGAATTTTGCCATCAGATCCAACTCACGCGTCGAAAGCTGGTTGCGAAACGGCACCATTCCATTGCCGCCATCAGAGATCTGTTTGTAGATCTCGGCTTCGGTTTTGAATTTGAGCTGCTCGCCGTAACGCATATTCGGGACGACGGTTCCGTCAGCAAGCGTTTTGCCCAAGCCTTCGGGGCCGTGACATATGGAGCAATGCTGACGAAACAGTGATGCTTCGTATGCCTTGCTGCCGGCTATTGAATAGCGCTGTGGTTTTGAATTAAAACAGGCTGCGACACCGATAGAGACGAATAAAACGAGGACAGCAAGCTTTGGGTAGAACATAAGAATTACCACTAGCTTTAGCTAGTGGACAGAAGACAACAAATGCTTCGGGCTTTAGCCCAAATTATGATTATCTATCCTTAAAGCGTTTGAATCCACCTCGAGTCAGAAAATCATCAAATTCTTCGTCAAAAGGGCGAGTTCGATGATGTTCTTCCTGATTATCGATATATTTTCGCACATTAGGCAGCACAGATTCGCTTACGGAGACAACAAAGTACTCGTCCTGCCAGTGAAATTTTCCATGACAGAGTTGATTTTTGTTTATCCAGAATGAAGACTCGTCTTTGAGTAAGAGCATGATGTCATCGAGAGTTTGTCCAGAGCCGAGGGATATTAGGCAGTGAACATGTTCTAACCAGCCATTGAGGGCACCGATGAATATATCTTTTGCTTTTGCATTTTCGCGTATATGGTCGAAGACCTTGTGGCGAATGGAATTAGTTAGCAATGGCTCCCGATCCTTTGTGGTCCATAGGAAGTGTAACCATACGCTTATGTGAGGCATAGGAATAATTGGGCTAAAGCCCGGAATTGTTTTTCTCTTCGTGTCCACTAGCTAAAGCTAGTGGTAATTCCTTTTGTATCGAGTTTCAAGATTCGTTCGCCTCTTCTTTCAGGGCACGTTTGAATATCTTGCCGGTGCCACCGATTGGGAGTTCGTCGCGAAACTCGATGTGGCGCGGGTATTTGTTGGCAGCTAACTGGGTTTTGCACCACTCGATGAACTCGGATTCCGTGAGGGTCGCGTCTTTTTTCAGCACGACGTAAGCTTTGACGTCTTCGCCGAGGCGGTCGTGTTTGATGCCGATCACGGCGCATAAACTCACTGCCGGGTGCGTGATGATGACCTCTTCGAGTTCTCGGGGATAAATATTGTAACCTCCCCGAAGGATCATATCCTTTTTGCGGTCAACGATAGAGATGTAGCCTTCGGTGTCTTGGATGCCGATGTCGCCTGTATGAAACCAGCCGTTGCGAAAAGCTTCGGCGGTTGCCTCGGGGCGTTTGTAGTAGCCTTTCATCACGTTTGTCCCGCGAATTACGATCTCGCCCCGCGTCCCTCTGGGGACTTCAACGTCATTGTCGTCAAAGCAGCGGACATCGACGCCAAATATCGGCTGGCCGACGCTGCCGGGTTTTGAAGGCTGCTCAAAATGGTTAAATGTAGCGAGCGGCGAGGTTTCGGACAGGCCGTAGCCCTCCATCACGCGGACGCCGAATTTCTTTTGAAAATCCAGCATTACCTCGACCGGCATCGGGGCACCGCCGGACGTGCAGACCTTCATATTGTCGGCGATGTGCGAGATGTCATAGTCGTTTTCTTCGGCATATTTGAGCAGCGACCAAAACATCGTCGGGACGCCGACCCAGAAATTGACCTTTTCCTTGACCATCGTGTCGAGCGTCGTTTTGGCGTTAAAACGCGGTAGCAGCACGACGCGGTTGCCGCCATAAAGATTGGTGTTCATCTGCACGGTCTGTCCCGTCGTGTGAAAAAGCGGCAGCGTGATCAAGACGGTTTTTTGCTTACGGTCGGTAAAATCAAGTACGGGCAGGTGAATGCTCCAACCCGTAGCGACATTTGACCAGAGATTGAGATGCGTCAGCTCGGCTCCCTTTGGCTGGCCGGTCGTGCCGGATGTGTAGAGGATCGCACAGGTATCGTCGGGCCGCGTCGGATACATCTCAAATTTGTCGGACTGGTCGGCGGTGATCTGCGTAAGAGTTTTGTGTTGGGGAAAGGGGCTCGCGGCATCGA
>JAYVOS010000132.1:0-2184 GCA_043757775.1 Chloracidobacterium sp.
GAAACCTCAAACCTGAGATCGCCGAAGATTATATTGTTGAAAGGGCTCATAACGAACTATTACAGGTCTTTGCCGAGCTTGGGGTCGTCGGACTTTTTCTATTTGCGGGCATATTTGCATCTTTTCTATATTTTGCCATTTCTAAATTTAGGCAAAATAATTACATTGCCTCGCCAGTATTTTGGGCATCGATAACCGGAATGACGGGGTTTATTGCTAGTTCGATGGTCAGTTCATTTTCATTTCGGGTGATCCAAAACGGCTTTGTTTTTTTTATGGTCCTTGCGGTAGCCGTCAACGAAATTATCAAGTCGCGGCACGAGCAAAAGACCGGCTTCAATTTAATCAATGTTAAATTACTCGCGGTTGCGGGAATTGTCGTAGCAGTAATTACCGTCTTATTTTCAGGCGCAAAAGCCGTAGCCGAATATAAAATATATCAAGCCGAACGCACACAGGATCTCGAACCGGCGGCCACACTTTATCGTTCTGCTCTTCGTTATGACCCTGACAATGCGGGTGCTTATTATTATTTTGCACATCGCAATTCTCTTGACGGCAACAATACCGAAGCCGCACAATTACTGCGTCAAGGCATAGATCGCGGCTATGGTGTGACAGTGACGTATTCTACATTGGCAAAATACCAGATACTTTCGGGGGACATCACCGGTGCGGAAAAAACGTTGAACGAAGCCATAAGGATATTCCCAAATTCGGTCTTTCTCCGCGTGCGTTTTGCTTTATTTTTACAGGAACATGGCAAGTCAGGTGACGCTCAGACACCACTAAATATTGCACGCAGTATCGACCCACGGCAAGCTGCTGGATGGGAGATATTGCTTCGCGAAGGCAGTGTCGCGGCGTACTTAAAGGCACAAAGTGATGCAAATATCGCACCTCCGGCTGAATTATTACCGGAAAATGCTGTTTTCGAGTATTTGGACAAAGTGCCTTTTTCCTAAACCGTGTTAAAATAATTTTTGCTTTTCGCTACAACTTCAACGGAGTCAATAACTAAATAATCTTAATGGCAAACGAAAGTGCCCGTTTTCCATCTCGAATTCTTACCATATCGAAGAACGCCTTTCGCGAGGCGGTTCGCGACCGTATTCTTTATAATCTGATCCTTTTCGTGCTACTGATAACGGCAAGTGCGATCTTTCTCGGCGAGCTCTCTGCCGGCCAAGAGTCCCGCGTTATCGTCAATCTCGGCCTCAGTGCCGTGCTTATATTCGGAACATTTATCTCGATATTTGTCGGCGTCAGCCTGGTGTGGAAAGAGATCGAGAAAAAGACCGTCTATTCGATATTTTCTAAGCCGATAGGCCGCGGTGAGTTCATAATCGGCAAATATCTCGGGCTGTGTCTCACTTTATTTGTAAATGTCGCCGTGATGGGAGCCGGTGTTTCGCTGGCGTTGATCTATGTTGGCGGCGGTCGTCTTGCGGCTGACATCTGGCCCGCAGTGCTGCTAATTTTTCTCGAACTCACCATCATGACGGCGGTCGCGATAATGTTTTCGTCATTCTCAACGCCCGCTTTGTCGGCATTGCTGACGTTCTTCATCTTTGTGATCGGACATTTCAGCGCGTCGCTTCGCGAGTTGGCACAAGGGATGAATTCGAATGCGGCAAAGATGGTTTTCGAAGGGATCTATTATCTCCTCCCAAACCTGTCGCATTTCAGTTTTATTACCGAAACGTCCAACGGCATGGTGCCGTCAATGACGATGCTCGGCGGGGCGATCGCTTATGCCGTGGTTTTTGACATTATTTTATTGACGATAACTGTCGTGATCTTTAGCCGCCGCAATTTCAAATAATGGCTTATGAATTGCCCCTAGCTTTAGCTAGGGGTCAGGACAGTAAAAACTAGATATGGGCTTCAGCCCAAAGATTTGGCTAAAGCCAGTCTATTTCTCTAACTTATCCTCCAGCTAAAGCTGGAGGCAATTCATAAGAATATTCAATGAAGATCTATAGTAAAATACAGCTTATTCTTTCAGGAGTGGTGATCGTGATTTGCTTTGCCGTGGTCATAACATTGAGCAACTATCTGGAACGGGTCAAACCTCAACTCCCCACAGATTACAGCGACACCGACCTGACCGTCAACGGCTCTTCGCTAAAAGGCTACGCCTTTGGTACCGAAGGCCTAATCGCGGATTACTATTTCATGAGG
>JAYVOS010000133.1:0-2176 GCA_043757775.1 Chloracidobacterium sp.
TCGGCGTTTGAATACCTGCGTCGATCAGGGTTAGACTCACGAAACTTTTTCGACAACATTTCGCCGGGCATCGCTAAGAGTGCTCTGACGCTCGACCAATTTGGCGGCTCGATCGGCGGGCCGATCATCAAAAACAAACTGTTCTTTTTCGGCAGCTACGAACGCTATCGCGGACGTTTTGGTTTGAACTTTGTCGAGGCAGCACCATCCTTGAGCCTTGCTGCACCGGGAGCTTTAATTCCGGGAACTGCGACTCCTGTCAATGCTGCTATACAGCCTTACATCACAGGTTTTCGCTCACCTAACGCGGTAGTAATTCCGGGTGCGTCTGCTGCGGCAGGGTTTGATATCCTGCAGCTGCAGGCTCCTGAAAAAACTGACGAGAAAGCATACGCTGCCCGTTTCGATTATCAGCTCAACACTAACAACAAACTTTATTTTCGCTTTTTCCGTGACGAGGGCAAAGACGTTGCACCGGAGGGTGTCTCGGGCCGCGTCGTAACGATCACCGCCGTGCCGCAAAACGCAGTTGCGGGATGGCAGTCGATCATCAAATCGGACGGCTCACTGATCAATGAATTTAAGGTCGGTTACAACGGAGCACGTACGCGCATCAACGGTTCCGCTCCGACGGTAAACGGCCTCGATTTTACAAACCTTACACTTAACATCTCAGGCAGCGTCGCGAATACAGGCATTGCCGGTCAGGGAACTTCATCGGGCATCTCGATCCCCGGCGGCTTGGTTCGTGCTAACTCTGCGACAAACGGACGCGGACAGCCTTACACGCCTTATTCGCTCGGATTTATAGACAGCCTGAGCTGGATCAAGGGTAATCATAACGTAAAATTCGGCGGCGAGGTTCGACTCATACGACTTTATACAGACCGTCTCGGCGGCACGACATACACATTTTCAAACCTCAACGCTTTTCTCGCGAATACGCCCGCCTCGGTGCAGTATCTCGGCGATGTTAGTGCCCCGAGCCCGTTTACAAACGGCCCAGGCGGGACACGTCTTGCGAAACAGGCATATTACATCGGCTACGGACAGGACGAATGGAAGATCCGTCCGGGCCTGACGCTCAGCTACGGCCTGCGTTACGAGTATTATTCGCCACTGCGTGAGGCACATAACCAGCAGATCTTTTTTGACATCAATACAGGAACACTGAGGCCGCCGACCGAGCAACCTTATAAGTCTTCGAAGAACAACTTCGCACCGCGTCTCGCGGTCACGTGGTCACCTGATCAGGGCGGAACCGGATTTTTTGGCGGCGGCAAGGCGGTATTTCGCGGCGGAGTAGGCATATTTTACGGCCCCGGCCAGACCGAAGATCAGATACAGCCGATCGAAAGCGACCGCATCAGCTCGACCATCACAAGCGGCGGATTGCTGGCATTTCCGGCAAACACCGCAGCTATCGTGAGTGCATTTAGCACAACGCCGAATAACCGCAATTACCAACCGCGTGCGTATTCCGGCAATTATCAGATCCCTGAGCGTGTGTATCAATACACATTTTCGTGGCAGCAGCAATTGCCATATAACATCGTCTCGACCGTCGCTTATGTCGGCAGTCAGGGCCGCAACTTGTTTCTCCGCAGCGTCGCTAACCGCATCCTTGCCGGTCAGACGAGCATCGTAAACGGCTCAAATATTCCGACAGGTTTTGGTGTAGTCAACCGCACAGATCCGATCACCGGACAGGTTATCGGTACTAATACGGTTCGCCAATTTAGCATCGTCAGCGGAACGTCCGTGCAGAATCCTTATGCCGAGATCGATTACAAAACGAGCGGCGGAGATGACAGCTACAATGCTCTGCAAATGTCGTTTGTCCGCAGTTTTTCGAGCGGTCTGACGATGAATGCTCAATACACTTTCGGCAAGAGCCAAGGGTTGTCGAGCGGATCTAACGAAGCACGTACATCCGCTCAGCTCGATAATTTCGAAGCCGACCGCGGTCGTAACAACTTTGACGTGCGTCACACCTTTAATCTAAGTGCCCTGTATGAGCTGCCTTTCGGCCGTGGCAAACGATACAGCTTTGACGGTGTGAAAAACATCCTGCTTGGCGGCTGGGAAGTCGGCGGCATTATGAATGCTCGCAGCGGAGTTCCGGTCGAGGTGCTCGTGGTTCGTCCTGACGTGGTCGTCCAGTGCCAACTCGTGG
>JAYVOS010000134.1:0-7944 GCA_043757775.1 Chloracidobacterium sp.
CGATAATTTTTAATTTTATTGTTGATTTACGTTTGCGAATAGTGTAATAATAAATTTTCCCTATAACTCAGGGTTTATGGAAAAAGCCGAAGGGCTTTGTTCATTGGCATTACTACATACAATCCATACGATTTTCTCCACTTTTTAATTTCTATCCAGACCGCTATTACGCTGTGCGCGCGAGAAAATCGTTAAAACACTAAAGTGTTGGTAACAGGACACTAAACATCAATTCCTATTTAATAGACATTTAATAGACATGGCAACCAAAACCACACCTAACCGAAAGCCCAAGGCCGCGAAAGTGACGGACGACGAAGTAGTTTCGATCGCGGCGGAATCTGATACCACAAACGGCGATGCTCCAGAAAAGGGATCACAGTCCAATAAGGACAAAGCCGATGACGGCATAATGAACCTCGCCGGTTTGAAGGATAAATCGATCAGCGAGCTGACGCATATCGCCAAAGATATGGGTATCGAGGGAGCTTCGGGACTGCGTAAGCAGGAGCTGATCTTCAAGGTTCTCGCTGCCCAGACCGAAAAAAGCGGTCTTATCTTTTCCGAAGGCGTACTCGAAACCCTGCCTGACGGCTTTGGATTTTTACGGGCTCCCGAATACAACTATCTGCCCGGCCCTGACGACATTTATGTTTCGCCGTCGCAGATACGTAAATTTGACCTTCGCACGGGTGATACAGTTTCCGGCCAGATCCGGCCGCCAAAAGAAGGTGAGCGTTACTTTGCTCTCATCAAGGTCGAGGCCATAAATTTCGAAGCACCTGAGACTTCGCGTGAAAAGATATTTTTCGATAATCTAACACCGCTTTATCCGGACGAGCAGCTCATTATGGAGACGACGCCCGACAATATCTCGGCCCGCGTCATCGACCTCGTAACGCCTATTGGTAAAGGGCAGCGTGCATTGATCGTCGCTCCGCCGCGAACCGGTAAGACGATGCTGCTCCAGACCATCGCTAATTCGATCACGGAAAATCATCCCGAAGTAACTCTCATCGTTTTGCTCATCGACGAGCGACCCGAAGAAGTTACCGATATGCAGCGTTCGGTCAAAGGAGAGGTTATCTCATCGACATTTGACGAGCCGCCGACACGTCACGTGCAGGTGGCCGATATGGTCATCGAAAAGGCAAAACGCCTGGTCGAACACCAACGCGACGTGGTTATTCTGCTCGATTCGATCACGCGTCTAGCTCGTGCCCACAACGCCGTAGTGCCGCCATCAGGCAAGATCCTGTCGGGTGGTATAGATTCTAACGCTCTACAGCGACCTAAGCGTTTCTTTGGTGCTGCGCGTAATATCGAAGAAGGCGGCAGCCTGACGATCATCGCTACGGCTCTGATCGATACGGGTTCGCGGATGGACGATGTTATTTTCGAAGAGTTTAAAGGAACTGGTAATTCGGAAATTCAGCTTGACCGAAAGCTTTCAGATAAACGCCTGTTCCCGGCGATCGACGTTCAGCGTTCGGGTACGCGTAAAGAAGAATTGCTTATCGATAAGGAAAATCTCAATCGTATCTGGGTCATGCGGCGTGTTCTTAACCCTCTGTCGCCTGTCGAGCAGATGGAAGTCGTCATCGAACGCCTTTCGAAAACCAAGAAAAATTCGGAATTTCTCGCGTCGATGCAAACGTAGGTTGGTAAAGAGTGAATAGTAAATCGTGAATAGTGGAAGACAAGTTGATGTTTTCTGCTATTCACGATTTACTATTTACGATTCATTTTTTATATGCGTGTAGCCGTAATCTCTGCTGAGGCAGTTCCATATTCAAAGACCGGCGGTCTTGGCGATGTCGCCGGGGCTTTGCCAAAAGCTTTGAAACAGGTCGGCATTGACGCGCTATTGATCACGCCTTGCTACTGGCAGACAAAGGGTGAATACCTATGGGAAACCGCGATCGACGACCTTTGGGTCGAGTGGCGCGGAAAGCACGTCAGGGCAAAGGCATTTTACAGCGAGGCTAACAGCTCTCCGACATTTCTCATAGACTATCCGCCGCTTTTTCATCGCGATTCGATATATGGTTACACCGAAGATTACGAACGGTTTGCGTTTTTTAATCACGCGGCTTTAGCCATCCTTAAACGGATCGGACCTGCTCCTGACATCATTCATTTGAATGATTGGCATTGCGGCTTTGCAGCGGTCGAAATAGCTTCGAGGCGTCGAAATGAGGCTTATTGGCAAGGCACTCGGACGGTATTTTCGATCCATAATATTGCCTATCAGGGCGGTTTTGGAATGAGCGAATTGTCCTTACTTGGGTTTACGAGTAGCTTCGCCAGAAATAGCTTTAATTTTAACGGTTACGCTTCTGCAATGAAGGCCGGACTTGAGGTTTCTAACACGCTCTCGACCGTCTCAAATCGCTATTCAAAAGAAATACAAACACCTGAGAATGGCTACGGCCTCGACTGGCTCACTCGGCAGCGTGCAAACCGCTTGATCGGTATCACCAACGGCGTTGATTACGAGGTCTGGAATCCTGAAACTGATGTCGAGTTGCCATCACATTTTTCGATCGACGATCTCACCGGGAAACAAGAATGCAAGCGTGCCCTACTCGAGCAATTTAGCCTGCCGATAGAGCTGGATAGGCCAATTTATGCAAGCGTTACGCGGCTTACATCTCAAAAGGGCGTTGAGTTGATCCGTCAGGGAGCCGGCGATATTCTTGCGTCCGGCGGCTTCTTTATTGCGTTGGGATCGGGCGAAAAGGAATCGGAAAAGTTCTTACAGGCACTTCGCGACTATGCCCCTTCGCGGGTGGGCATATACATCGGCTATAATGAGAATTTGGCACATCTTATTGAGGCAGGGGCGGATATGTTCTTGATGCCGTCAAAGTTTGAGCCGTGCGGACTAAACCAAATGTATTCATTGAGATACGGGACGGTGCCGATAGTAAGGGCAGTCGGTGGACTCGACGATACGGTGCAAAATTGGGACGCGGTGAGCGGAACAGGGAACGGATTCAAATTCGGAGCTTTTAGTGCTGATAAACTGCTCGAAAAGATCTACGAAGCACGTTTTGCATACGCCGATAAGGAAACTTGGGCAAAAATCCAGCGAAACGGGATGGCGGTCGTTAATTCTTGGGAAAACGCGGCTCGGAATTACGTTGAACTCTATAAGTGGACGTTAAGATAAAAGAAAAAAAATGATAATTGTAATTATCGGAGCCCAATGGGGCGATGAGGGAAAAGGAAAGGTTGTTGATCTTTTGGCGGACCGGTTTGATATCGTGTCACGTTATCAGGGCGGTCACAATGCCGGACACAGCGTTTATGTCGGCGATAAGGCGTTTGTTTTGAGGCTTTTGCCCTCCGGAATAATACATCCTGACAAGACCTGCGTACTTGGAAACGGGATGGTCATCGACCCAAAAGCTTTTTTCGAAGAGGTCGATCAGATCGCTGAAAAGGGCATCTCTGTTTCGCCGGAACGCCTCAAGGTTTCGAGCCGGGCGCATCTTATAATGCCTTATCATCGGGCTTTGGATCACACATCCGAAGAGAGGCTCGGCAACGAAAAGATCGGAACGACGCTTCGCGGTATCGGGCCTGCTTACGAAGACAAAGCCGGTCGGCGGGGAATTCGCGTTGCTGACGCGATGTCGCCGGAGATATTAAAGCTGCGGATCGAGCGAAATCTTGAGGAAGCAAACCGCATTATCGTACTTTTCGGCCAGCAGCCGCTGCGTGCTGATGAGATATTGGCGGAGATATCGCCGCTGGTAGAGCGTTTGCGGCCGTTTGTCTGCGAGACCTCGCAATTTCTCGCCGAGGCACGCAAGGCGAACAAAAAAATCCTTCTCGAAGGCGCTCAGGCGACGCTGCTCGATGTCGATCACGGCACGTATCCATATGTTACATCTTCGAATCCGACGGCCGGTGGGGCGTCGGTCGGAGCGGGAATTCCGCCGCATCACATCAGCGGCGTTTTGGGGATCGTGAGAACATACGCAACTCGTGTCGGCGAAGGGCCGTTTCCGACGGAAATGGTTGATTCTGAAGAAGATATGGCTAATCTTATTCGCCAGCGTGGCAACGAATACGGCTCGGTCACGAAACGTCCGCGACGCTGCGGATGGTTCGACGCAGTCGCGACCAGATACGCCGCCGAGTTGAATGGATTTGATTCGGTCGCACTAACAAAGCTCGATGTTCTCGACGCTTTGAAAGAAATTAAAGTCTGTGTAGGGTACGAGATCAATGGCGAACGTGTTGACACTTTTCCTGCCGTATCGAGCGATTTGCGGGCGATAAAGCCTATCTATGAGACGCTTCCGGGTTGGATGTCGGACACGGTCGGAACAACGGAATTTGCGAAATTGCCTGAGAAGGCGCAGACTTATGTTCAATTTCTATCGGATCAGATCGGCGTCGAGATCGGGCTTATTTCGACCGGACCGGAACGCGATCAAACAATTATCCTAAAAGAATCTGTGATGGAAGGCTGGTTCGTGTAATTAGTAATGGCAAAGACAGAGATCGTTGAATTCTCCGATGAATGGGCTGAAGATTTTGCCTCGCTCAATTACGAATGGATCGAGCAGTTTTTTGTTGTCGAAACTCATGACAAAGAGATCCTCGATGACCCTCGCAAATTTGTTATCGATCCGGGCGGACAGATATTTATGGCAATAGTTTCGGGCCTTGCGGCAGGGACAGTCGCTCTAATTCCCGACGGCAAAGGCTCGCTGGAACTTACAAAAATGGCTGTCTCGCCGGAATTTCAAGGCATGGGTATCGGCGATCGCCTGATGGAAAAGTGCCTCGAATACGCAACGGAGCAAGGTGTAGGCACAATGTGGCTCGAATCGCACACAAAACTCGCCCCGGCATTATCGCTTTATCAAAAACACGGCTTCGAAGAGGTGTCCGGCAATCCAAATTCGCTGTATGCGAGAGCAGATATTCGTATGGAACTTGCCATTAGCCGCCACAATATGTAAAATCTTCAATTCGGCTGACTTCGTTCAGCATACATGGTCCGATAGCTCAGTCGGTAGAGCAAGTGGCTTTTAACCACTGGGTCGCAGGTTCGAGTCCTGCTCGGATCACCAATATTTACAATGACTTACAGACAAAAAAGGCAAGCCGTTTAGCTTGCCTTTTGCATTTGGTGCAACATAGGTGCAACAAAGGGCTATTTTTACTGTTTTTTCAGTCGAACGAACTTAATTATCCTGGGCGATGCCAACGTTGATTTTCGGTCGAGGAAATAAGTAATGAGTATTACAGAACCCAATATCGCTGAAATTCTCTTGCGTCTTAGTGCGCTTTATCCCGAAGCCCATGTTGAACTTAATTACACCAGCGCATTAGAGCTGATGATCGCCTCAATTCTTGCTGCTCAAAACACCGACGTAAATGTAAATAAGGTGACTGCGGATCTATTTCGGAAATACCGTTGCCCGGACGACTACTTAGCAGTTGAAAACGAAGAACTAGAAAAAGACATTTACACGACGGGATTCTTTCGTCAAAAAGCGAAAAGCATACGAGCGGTATGTCAGAGGTTGGTGGACGATCATGGCGGCAAAGTTCCACAATCGATGGAAGAGCTGATCGCATTGCCGGGTATCGGTCGCAAAACTGCAAATGTTGTTTTGGGTTATGCGTTCGGGGTCGCAGAAGGAATTGTTGTTGATACACACCATCTGCGTGTAAACGCTCGACTCGGAATATCAAACGGCAAAAATGCCGACAAGATGGAGCGGGAGTTAATGGAGCTGGTGCCTAACGAGGAATGGATAGATTTTGGTCAGCGGATAACTTGGCATGGCCGCCGCGTCTGTGATGCTAAGAAGCCAAAGTGTGATGAATGCACTCTCAATGATCTCTGTCCGTCATTCGAGGAGTTAAAGCCTACGGCATGAGGGTAGGTGCCGGACGATTGAATAAAGTTGGCGGTTCTAGATCCAGGCCAGCAGCCTTGTTCAATGACTGAATAAAATGTGCCGCCAGTATCGCCGAATGTTTTTCCTCGTTTTCGTGCAAGAAAAAATATAGATGTTGTAAACCCTCACCTTTCCATATAGCAATTCGCTTCGCCCATTCATCCAGTCTCTTAAAATCGATCTCGTGTTTGTTACAACCAACAAAACGAATGAATGCAGTCGGCGTCGTTAGTCTCATGTGTATCAGATCGCGACGACCGGCGGTGTCGATAATGATATTCGCTACTTCATTGTCCTGAAGCACCTGATAGTACCGATTTGAGATATTTGGATCATTGTGCCATCTAATTTCGCGAACCTCGATGGCAAGTGGTATCGAGCAATTTGCTTTCCAAAAGTCGATAAAATTTCTGATCCGTTCGAGGCCGGACGCTTCACCGTCATTATTATTGCCAGGACTAAAATTATTATGCATCTGCAAAAAAACTACGCCTAGCTTTTCACCCAAAACAGAAACATTCTCTATAAATTTAGCTGTGATCTCTTCGAAGTCGTTGAGTCGCCGAAGGTGGGTTACCTCTTGGACCATCTTCGGAAAGAAGACAAATCCGGAAGCGGTCTTGTCGCTCCACTCGCGAAAGGTAGAGGCCGGAAATAGTTTGAAAAAGGTCGCGTTCAACTCGATGGAGTTGAACTGTGTTGAATAATAGGCGAGTTCGTCTTTGGCTTCGCGTGGATAAAAGCCCTTGACTTTTGACTTGTTCCAGATGGAAAGGCCAATAAATGCCCGAAACTCTGCATCTGAAGGTTGCAAAACACCACTTGAATCTTCACTCAACTTAATGTCTTCGGGGTCTGCCACGTTTCCGAATTTCATACCCGTATTCTACCATTAAGCCAGTATGTGCAACAGATATAGAGCGGCGACGGACATCGAGAAATTGCGGACTGTGATCGGCGGGATTCCCGACGACTGGTTCGACGAGACCGACAAAACATATTCGACATCTTACCCAAAGAAATTAGTCCCGGTGATCTTAATGGTCGAAGGGCAGTTACGTTACATGAATTTTATGTGGGGCGTTCATGCCCAGTGGATGAAAGCACCGAGCGAAACTCTGCATAATACTCGCGTCGAATCCGTGCTAGCGAAGCCCACTTGGAAAAATGCTTTTATGCGTCGCCGTTGTCTAATGCCTGCCGAGGCATTTTTCGAACCTCTGAAAGTCGGTGGTGTTACTAGAAATGTCAGGTTTGACCTTAAATCCGAAGAGCCGTTTATGATCGCCGGTATTTGGGAAAAGTTTGAATATAAAGGCGTTCCGACAAATGGCTGCTCAATGATGATCGGCGAACCTAATTCGATGGTTGCGGAAGTTCACACTCGTATGCCTGCCATTCTTCACAACAAAGACATTTTGGATTATTTATCGATCCCCCCGGAACATTCAGAACTTGCCAGAGAGATGCTCGTAACGCCATTCCCTGCCGAGCTAATGCAAGGAAACGTCGATAGCGAGTCAACGTAGGTTGCTTCTCTCCGTTGTCTCACGCATAATACATTGCATCATGTCTGTTTCACCACCTCAGCCAGCGGTAATCACTCCGCCGCCGCTTTTACTTCCGGTTTTTCCTACTAGGGTATCGACTGGCTTTCCATCGCCGGCTGCCGATTATACCGAAACGCGCATCGACCTCAATCTTGAGATAATCAAGAACCCCGCTTTTACTTACTTTGCATGGAATGAAGGCGATTCGATGTATCCGAGTATCCGGGATGGATCGCTACTTATCATCGACCGAAAAGTTGATCAGCCGGACGGATGTGTCGTTATGCTCTCGATAAATGCGGAGTTTTGCGTTCGGCGGCTATTTAAGTTTAAGGACGGCTCTATCGAGTTGCGTTCCGACAATAAAAAATACAAACCGATCAATCTGTCCGACGAATTTGAGGGACAATTTGAGATATTCGGGCGGGTTATCTGGACGGCATGCAAGTTGTAGCCCTAATCGA
>JAYVOS010000135.1:0-7943 GCA_043757775.1 Chloracidobacterium sp.
GTTGATGAAACCACTTGCGAATTTTACCGCGTCCGAAGCATCGCCAAAATCAGTCGAAAGCGAGCTATAATCCAGTCCCGGAGCAAAGTTATTGACCACGCGGATCATCTCGCCGGACTTAGTAAATCCGGCTTTGACCTCGCCGCGAAACACCGGAATGCCATTGATCTCTTGGCTTAACTCAACGAAAGACAGGTTGCCGTCTGGGTTTGTGTAATCCGCCGCGACCTTTAGCTCACTGATCTGCGAATTCCGGGCTCCGACCAGCTCCGTGTTTTGATTCAGAAAATTTAATAGAATGTCGGAACGATTTTGCTTCGATGCCTGCGTGAGAAATGCTTTGCCCTGCTGCACATCGGGAGCGATGATCTCCGGCGTGTGGATGTCGTTGTTATATTCGATATTCAGCGTCGGAACGGATTTTCGCAGAGCCTGTTCGCCACGGACAAACCTGTCGCGCGTATCTGCGATGTCAACGGCGTTTCTGCCCATCATATTGCGAAACGACGCGAGCTTATCGCCCGCAGTTTTGTCCGTGCGGATGTCGTAATTTTCAAGGCCGTCTTCGTGGCTCGCGGTTTTTGGAAATAGCCCCTTAGCCGCCTCGGTTCTCATCTGAAAAGGCAACGCAGAGATCGCTGTGATCACTGCTAAAACAATAAGAACAAAAACTACCCCTCGACTCGAATGACTCATTAAAAAGACTCCACAGACTCAAGCTGACCTATTCAAATACAAAAAATCTGCTCGGTTTCGAAATAAACTTCAAAAACATTAAGATAGTTAAAACGTGACTAGAGTTGTTCGCGTTAACGAAATTTCGACAAATCCGGTGATGTTGCAAACTCCAATTGTCACAAATAGATAACTCCAAGTCAATAAAAATGGATGCTGAAAAGCCGCAAAAGCTCGATGACAGCCTTATCCAAGCGGTGTTTGGCACCGACGGCCTCGTTGCGCAAAATCACGAAAATTACGAGCACCGTGATGGCCAGATCAAGATGGCGGAGTCGATCGCTCGGACATTTCAAGAAAAAAAACACCTCATCGTCGAGGCTCCGACCGGAACCGGTAAGACGCTCGCGTATCTAATTCCCGCGATTGCCGAATCTTTTCGCACAAAGAAACGAATTATCATCTCGACCGGCACAAAAAATCTGCAAGAACAGTTGATGGAAAAAGACATCCCGTTTTTGCAAAAAATATTGCCTAAAAAATTCTCGACGGCGTATATGAAAGGGCGTTCGAATTACGCCTGTCTCTACAAAATTTACAAATCCGACCATCAGCCGATACTCGACGGCATCGACGAGGTCGATCATTTTAACGAGGTCCGCAATTGGGTGCCCGACAGCAAAACCGGCGACCGTGCCGAACTGACGACGCTCCCTGAAAATCTGCCGTTTTGGAACCGCATCAACGCCAAGAGCGAGACCTGCATTGGCCAAAAATGCCCTGATTACGAGCCTTGTTTTATCACGCGGATGCGTGCCGGAGCCGAGACCGCTGACATCGTGATCGTCAATCATCACCTCTTTTTCGCCGATCTCAACGTACGTGGCAACCAGTTTGGCAAGGTCATCCCGGATTACGGTGCCGTCATTTTTGATGAAGCACATCTGATCGAAGACATCGCCGCCGACTATTTCGGCTTTCAGGTGTCGAATTATCAGCTCGACGAACTAACGCGAGATGCCAACGTTTTGCCAATTAACGATGCGGTCGCATCGACAAATATCATGCGGGCATCGACCCGGGTTGACGGTTTTTCTGAGCAGTTTTGGATGCGGTTCAAACAGGCTCGCGACAATGACGGACGCTTTCCGCTCAGCGCTGACGCATTCTCAACTCGCGGCGTAGATGGTGACGATCATCTGTCGCCGCTTGGTGAGGCTTTTCACGAGCTCAACGAGGCACTCGACCGCCTCAAGAAAGACATCGACGTTTTCAGCGAAAAGATCCCCGAAGCCGAATCCGTCGTCCGCCGTATCGAACAGGCACGTAGCGATCTCAAATTTATCGCCGAGCAATCTGACCGCAACTTCGTCTATTGGCTCGAACGCCGTGGACGCGGCATTTTCCTGCTGGCGTCGCCCGTCGATGTCTCAGATCTGCTCAAGAAAAAGCTTTTTGACAAGGTCGATTCATGCATCCTCACATCGGCGACGCTCTCGACACATGGCAGCTTTAATTTTATCCGCGACCGCCTCGGCCTGACCGCAGGCGAGACAAATACGCTGATGGCTCCTTCGTCGTTCGACTACGAAAAACAGTCGATACTCTATTTGCCAAAAGCGATGCCCGACCCGCGTGCACCGGAGTTTCCGCAGATGGCGGCTTCCGAGATCATCAAGATTTTACAGGTCACACGCGGCCACGCATTTGTGCTCTGCACCAGCAATCAGTCGATGGCCGCCCTATTCGAACTCGTCTCATCACGCATCGGCTATCCGTGTTTTTTGCAAGGAACTATGTCGAAAACAGGCCTGCTCGAGAAATTTCGGGAAACGCCGAACGCCGTGCTTTTTGCGACATCGAGCTTTTGGCAGGGCGTCGATGTTCGCGGTGAGCAGCTCTCATGCGTCATCATCGACAAACTCCCCTTCGCCGTCCCGACCGACCCGATCGTCGCCGCACGCAGCAAATTTATCGACGAAAACGGAGGAAAGTCGTTCTTCGACTACAGCGTCCCGCAAGCCGTCATCACTCTAAAACAAGGCATCGGCCGCCTCATCCGCAGTAAAACCGACCGAGGCGTCATCGCCATCCTCGACCCGCGTCTCCGCACAAAAACCTACGGCCGCGATTTCCTCAATAGCTTACCGCGTATGCGCATCACTGCCGATCTCAATGATGTTGCCGACATATTTTCTTAGTTAAAAATCAAAAAGATCGTGATAAACTGATGTTTGGAGTGTGAAAAGATATGTCGATAGTGTCAGACGAAGAAGTTATCGAAAAATTGAACGGAATGTCTTATCAGGAGCGTCGCCGACTTTTGGAACAACTCAAAGAGCCACAGAAATTTCCGTCTAAAACCATTGGCAAAAAAGGATACGTTAGCCCTGATACGATCTGGATGCGCGACCACTCCGCACCCTATGCAGGCAAATACGTAGCTATCGAAAATGGCGAGCTTATTGCGACCGGTCGCGGTTACCCTGACACTTTGGCAAATGCGAAAAAAGCCGGTGCGATACGTCCCCTTATCGCGTATGTTCATCGAAAGGATGAAGAGGTCTGGGGCGGCTTGTAAACATGGCATTTACTCTCGATTTTGAAACTTTGGTCTCGTATAACCGTGAAGAGCCGGGTATTTCGGTGAGAGTCGAGGCTCAAACGTCGGATCACTCGCTATCGTTTGAGGCGAAGATAGACACCGGATCAACGATTTGCGTATTCGAGCGACGTATCGGCGAAGAGCTTGGTATCGATATCGAATCAGGGGAGCCGCTGACAATTAGTACCGCAACCGGCACATTTCGAGCTTTCGGGCATCGCGTTACTCTAATTATCGAAAACTACGAATTTGATTCAGAAGTTTACTTTAATGAGAACGCTAATTTTAGCCGAAATATTTTGGGTCGGCTTGGCTTGCTCGACCGACTTACCGTTGGGATCAACGATTTCGAAGGTAAATTGTATCTAAGTAAATACGAAATTTAGTGAAAGGCGCGCCGACTATCCACGGGACGATTCTATACCACGCGGTATTTTCGACTGTCGAACAACGTCCACTTATCACGCCTGAGATAGAACCACTACTTTACGATAAAATATCAAAGATATTATTTGACGAGTGTTTTTCACCGCCGTTGATGATAGGTGGTGACGTTGAGCATGTTCATATTCTCTATGTAGGGGCTCGAAATTGGTCAGCGGATTCTGTCATTGATCGTGTTAGGGTTGCAAGTGCCGAATTTATACGAAAATGGTCGCCGGATTTTGCATGGCAGAAAACCTACGCCGTCGTCACGATGAGCAGGTCACAAGATGAGATCGATAAGGACTATATCGCTAGACAAAAAGAGATCCACAAGACGCTTTCCTATAAGGACGAGTTTCGACATTTTTTGGAAGAGAACTTCATCGAGTATGATGAAAATGACCTTTGGGATTGATTTTAAAGTACTATGCCCGGATTTTTTGAAGTAATGATCGAACGCAATTTCAGTAGCGCACACCAATTGCGCGGGTACAAGGGGAAGTGCGAAAACCTGCACGGGCATAATTACAAGATCGAGATCTTTGCCCGCGGCGAGGAATTGAACAACATCGGTCTGCTCATCGATTTCGGCGATCTAAAATCCGCCGCTGACGAGATCGTCAAATATCTCGACCACCGCAACATCAATGAGCTGCCGCCTTTTGACGAAGAGCTTAATCCTTCGGCGGAAAATCTCGCCCGATATTTTCTCGAATACGTCAACGGCCGCGTCTCAGACGAACGCGTTAAGGTATATAAAGTAAAGTGTTTCGAAACGCCGACCAGCGTTGCGACCTACCAGGTCGATTGAGGATCAATGTTTCGCTCGGATCAATCGTGCCTACCTTGACCCGGCATCATCGATGTAATAAGCATCTTCGGTGGGTCGATGGTTTCAAGTATATCTATTGAGATTTACGGAACGGTTGAGTTTGGACACTTGCATGATCTTACTGAGGTTTGTGTCGAAACTGACGATAAACTAGTATTTTAGAATCTAAATTTACGGAGCCCCATGTGGAGTTGCTATGAACGAAGACCGTATCAGACCGTTAGCCATTTTTCTCTTGTCGGTGGGTTTCTGCCTTTCGGTATTGGCGAATGTTTCGATGGCACAAGTTGCGTCGAATAGCGACGTCCCAAAGATTAATTTCGAAAAGTACACATTGCCTAATGGATTGCAGGTTATCCTTCACGTCGACCGTAAACTGCCGATAGTTACGGTCAATGAGTGGTTTTATGTCGGTGCTGCAAATGACAGTCCGGGTCATACGGGTTTCGCACATTTGTTTGAACACATGATGTTTCAGGGTTCGAAAAATGCGCCAGGCGAATTTTTCACGTATGTCGAGTCGGCCGGGTCAAATAGTATCGACGATGAAGGTATCGGGCGCGGCGTGAATGGCACTACAAACAGCGACCGCACAAATTATTTTGAGATGGTGCCGTCCGGAAATCTCGAATATATTCTCTGGCTCGACGCTGATCGGCTGGCAACATTAACAGATGCCATGGATCAGGAAAAATTCGACGGTCAGATCAAGGTAGTCAATAACGAACGCGGGCAGGGAGTGAACTCCCCATATGGACGTTGGGTCACTCTTGTTCAAGAGGGTCTGTACCCTCTCGGACATCCATACCACACTCCTACGATCGGCCGGGTGGAGGACATGACTGCGTCTAGCCTGAATGATGTAAAGGCGTTTTTCAAGCGGTACTACACGCCAAATAACCTGTCACTCGTCATTGCAGGGGATTTTGATCCTGCTGAGGCAAAGCGGCTCGTCGAAAAATATTTTGGCGGGCTCGAACCCGGCCCTACGCTTGAGCGGCCGGCCAAGTTCATGCCGCAGCTCAATGGCGAAAAGATCATCGATATTAAAGACCGCGTTACACAGGAGCGGAGCTACATCGCGTGGCACACCCCTGCGATGTATGATCTGGGTGACGCCGATCTAGATCTAGCCGCAACGATCTTGACCGACGGGATCTCGGCGAGGCTCAAAAAAGCCCTCATGTATGACCGACAATTAGTCTCGGGCCTGGGGGCAGCTCAGTATTCCCACAAGCTTTCCAGCTATTTCTACATCTACGCGACGGCCCGCGAAGGCTCGGATCTCGGCCAGATAGAACAGCTCGTGACCAACGAGATCCAACGACTTGCTAAAGAAGGGCCGACCCCTGCGGAGCTTGCTAGGGCTAAGGTAAAGATCGAGTCCGGCACTATCTCAGGACTTGAATTTTTGAGCGGCTTTGGCGGCAAGGCTGATATGCTCAATCAATACAATACTTACCTTGGCGATCCGGGCAAACTGGAGATGGACCTCGGTCGATATCGTAACGCCACTGCTGAAAGCGTCCGGTCAACGGTTGATAAATATCTTAATAACCGAAACAGGGTCATAGCCCGTTTTCATCCGGAGCGTTCGGGTAAAGCGGCGAGTGCCGAGATCGATCGCACAAAAGTCCCCGCTTTTGGTGCGGACAAGCCTTTCAAGGCCCCGGAAGTTAAATCAGTAAAGCTCGACAACGGCCTCGAGGTACTCGTGGTAGAAAAGCCGGAATTGCCTAAGGTGTCTGTCGTTGTGACTACACTAGGCGGCAGTTCAACCGATCCGGCGGGAAAATTTGGGTTAGCAACCCTTACGAATGAACTATTAAAACGCGGAACCAAAACCCGTGATGCGATCAAGATTGACGAAACGCTAGGTGACCTTGGCACGTCGATAACATCTGCATACACTCAGAATCTGGAGAAAACTACATTGACGATGGAGGTGCTCAAACGCAATCTGGCACATGCGACCGAGATGCTCGCCGACATCGTGATCAACCCATCGTTTCCAGCCGGTGAATTTGAACGGGGGAAAAAAGCCCGTATCGATCTGCTGGCTGCGGATACCGATAATCCCGTCTACGTAGGCTTAGATGTCGCTGGTACGGTCGCTTACGGGCCAGATCATCCATACGGACACCCAGGCAACGGTTTGCCCGAATCGGTGCGGTCAATCACGCGCGATGACGTTACCGCCTACCACAAGACCTATTACAAACCGGGAAACTCCGTATTAATTTTTGTCGGTGACCTAACATTGGCTGAGGCGACTTCGCTTGCCAAGCAGCACTTTGGCATCTGGACACCCGGAGCAGTGCCTGTGACAACGATACCCGAACCAAAGCCGATGGGCGTAGGCAAAGTGTTTATGATCGACAAGCCGGGAGCAGCGCAGACCTTTGTCCTTCATATATTGAACGCTTCTGAACGCAAATCCGCAGACTATTACCCTTTGACACTGGCAAATGAGATTTATGGCGGCGGATTTACCACCCGGCTGAACCTTAACCTACGCGAAGACAAAGGTTATACTTACGGTGCTTATGCTGAGCTGGAATACCTTAACAAGGCAGGTGCTTGGTATGCGTTCGCTGCGGTTCAGACCGACAAGACAAAGGAGTCAGTAGCCGAATTTTATAAGGAAATGAAAGGTATTGCGGGTGAACGGCCGATCTCGGAGAAAGAATTTTCCTCGGCACAGATGACAAAGATCCGGGGTTATGCTCAGCAATTTGAATCGTATAGCCGTGTATCCAGACAGGTCGCCAAACTCTGGGTTGCCGGGCTGCCGATGACAACATTGCAGACAGAATCGGATGAATTTGCAAGGCTGCGATTGCCGAGCGTAAACGCTGCCGCTGCGAAATATGCTTCACCTACTCGTACCTCGATCCTGCTGGTTGGCGATCTGGCAAAGATCGAAGCCGGTATCCGCTCGCTCAACCTCGGCGAGATCATTATTCTCGACAGAGAAGGTAAGCCGGTTGTGAAGAAATAAAAAAGGCAAAAGCGATATGCTTTTACCTTTCTGAAAATGGTCGGGGCGAGAGGATTCGAACCTCCGACCTCTCGATCCCGAACCGAGCGCTCTACCAGACTGAGCCACGCCCCGCCGACCAAATTAAGAGTTTATTGGAGAGCCAGGTTCAAGTCAAACCTGAGCAAGCAGACTCCGAGACTATTTGTCCTCGACAACCTCTGCGATCTCATCGATAACGTCCGGCACTTTGCCAAATTTGTGTTTTATTAATTCAATTATCGGCGGCAGCAGCGACAGTGCAACGACAACGATCACGACCTTTTCGATATGATCTTCGAGCTTGATGTTCAATGCCCGCTCGATCACGCCGCCTAGGAAATAACCCGCCAGTACCATGCTCGATATCCACAGCAATCCGCCGA
>JAYVOS010000136.1:0-7913 GCA_043757775.1 Chloracidobacterium sp.
GACGTTAAAACGCCCTATGAATAATTCGTTCAAACTAACCACGTGCTAAAGCGACGTGGCTATTTGCCCTTCGGGTAAGCCGCGTGAACGCGGCTGAAAAAAGCGTCCCAATACTGGCTAGTACATTTTCAATACACTATACAGCATCTGCCCTTTCTAGATCTGAGAAAGTCTGCGAAATCGCAGGTCAGACGCCATTCTTTTTTCGGTTGTGATTCCGCCGAAGCGAGGCCTTTGACGGTGTGGAAGAAATTATAGATCACCTCGCTCCACTTTGCGCATAAGCTTGTCGAGCTTTCGTCAGTGTAATCTATCGCCGGTGGAGCAGATGGTCGATCGAATATCCGATCCCCATTCGCAGCATGAAAGGATCGCTGACGTGAGAGAGGCCAAAGGCTGGCTCGACGTGAAGAGACCAACGGTTCCTTAGCGAATAACTAAAGACGGGCCCTATATATTGTTGCTGGCGTTGCCAATCAAAGCCGAAATGATGGGCATCGCCCAAAGCTCCGATCATCTCAATTCCATAGCCCAGCCTCTGAAACGACAACGCGGGCGGCGTTTTCTCTTTTGACATTGTCATTCCCGGCATCGACTTGTCTTTGCTCATACCCATGTACGCAGCCTTACGAAACACTCCCCAGGAATAACCAAAATCGTTGCCATCGCGTGGCAGCGGCGTCTCGCTGACAAAGTTAAATGTGACGTTAGTGCGTCCCCAATCGTGATACAAGATCGCCCGCAGCTCCAAAGTGCGGACAGGCGTACGCCTCGCCTCAGGCAACGGCCCCTCCAGATCTTCGCCTCCGAACCCGGCAACTTCCATTTTGTACAACGCCGCACCATTAAGGCCTTCGTATTCGCCATAAACTGTAAAATTCAGCAGATGGTCGTGCGGGAAAACTTTGAAGTAACTGTTAATACGAAAGCCGCCGTACGTCGTAGGCAAATTGGGAATCTTCTGCCCTTCGGTCATGAAACCGACTGTCCAGTGTGATGTGACGCCGTACTGTAACATGCTCATGCCAGTAAAGAAGTTAGGCCCCGTCCTCGCACGTTGGAAATCCGTCAGCATCATGACCATTAGCATGTCGCGGGGCACCGGATAACTAATTGCGCTGAAGTACGGGTTCATATCCATACCGGACATGTCGTCTCCGGCGACCATATCATCTTTATCAGTTGGCGTCTTTGTGGCGCCGTCTTGTGGTTTCGCGCGAGCGGCGTCCGGCGTTGCCGACGGCATTGGCATTGACATCGGCTGCGGTGTCGGCGTCGCCAATAGCATGGGCATTATGCCCGCGACATTCTTGGCATTTTGGGGAACTTGCTGGCTATAAGCTGACGATCCCAACGCGATCATACTAAGACAAAGCGAAATTTTGTAAAAATATTTCATAGGTGTATTGAATATGACACGAAAACTTATTTAATCACACCCAGCCCTTAAGGTCTGGGCAAACGCACTGACTCCAGTTCGTATGCCAATACGGTTTAACTATGAAACTATCGAAGATAATTCACGTTCTTAATGTTCTTGTCAGATTTGCCGGGATCATAAACCGCGTTGGTCGGGGCGGCGGCAGGGGAGGGGCGAATAATCGGATTCACACGCGAGCCTTTCCTGTTCTGCTCACGTCTGCTAATGCTTATAGCGATCTGGCTCGCCGTAAATACTGTTCACCATGTAATGATCGAGAGAACGGGCGAGATCCTTTAGCCAATTACGCCAAAGGAAAAGGCCTCGCGTTGGCGAAGCCTTAAGAGAAGAACCCAGTCGCTACCGCTCCCGGTTCTGACATGATTCAAATATCTTTTACTATTCCGGTACGGAGCCTGAGATCTTTTTGCGGGTGGTTTCGCCGGTTGTGAGGACGGGGATGGCTTCGTCGATCTCGTCGTGGGGGCGGGGGATGACGTGAGTTGCGGTGACTGTACCGATGCGGCGTGCGGCGGCGGCTCCGGCATCGACGGCGGCTTTGACTGCGCCGACCTCGCCGCGGACGATGGCCGTGACGAGCCCTGCGTCGATGCGTTCGTAACCGACGAGCGTGACGTTTGCGGCTTTGACCATTGCGTCAGCGGCCTCGATCATAGCGACGAGCCCAAAACATTCGACCATTCCCAGAGCTTGCATAATTACCTCAACCTATCCCTTTTTGTTTCTGCGGGACATAAAAAATATAACTGCGGCGAGCAGTGCGACGCCTGCAAATATCGCCAGAAAAAATATCAATATCGGAGCCAGGATCATAAACGGCAGTTGCTATTTCCAATATACCGTCACAAAGACGATAGCGAAAGCGACGGCGGCTACAAGCACCGCGATGATCAGCACAAGCGGCGAATCCGGCGTCGGCTCCCACGTGTATTCGTTAGACTTACGCTGGCTGACGCGGGCCTTGCGACGCTGCTCGGCGGCACGCGAGAGCTTTTCTTCGGAAGTGGGCGTATCGTCGGCTTTATCTTCGACTTTGTCGCCAACGGGTGTTTCCACTAATGGCTTTGCAGCCTCGGGAGCCGCGACCTGCGCTCCGCAGTTATAGCAAAAGGTGGTGCCTTCGCGAACCTCCGCTTTGCATTTATCGCATACTGCTTTTTCTGTCGTCGTTTCAGCCATCTAAGTTAAACTCTCGCAAATACGTCCTTTTCTTCACCCAGGTCACGCGCCGACGGCGTTAGGATAGTCTTTTTAGAAATGTAAATCTTTTCGCCTTTATCGACCGCACGTCGAACATCGTCTTCGCTGACAAAATCGACGGTCTGGATCGGCACAGGCTTTTGAACCGCATTCTCCGGCGTGATCTCGTGCACAACGGTCTTGACCTCGGCTGGAGCAGATGTTTTATGTGGCTCGGGCGTTTCAGCGAGTTTCTGTTTCAAAAAACTATCGACTAGCGACGCAATATCTTCTCTGCTTGCACGCATTTTATTAGGTTCGACAGGTTTTGTATTTTCCACTTTCCATTTTCCACTTTCAACTTTCAACTTTCCGTTGACCGGTTTCGTCTCAAAAGCGACCCTTTTAATGTCCATCAGATGGTGCGGCGAGATGTTGTCGGAGGTAACGTTGCCGCCCCACGAACCGCATCCGAGCGTCATTGATGGTGCAAGATCGGTCGAAAATCCGATAGCCCCGTGAGTCGTAGGTGAATTGATAATAACGCGTGCCGTCGGCATCTGTTCACCAAATTTGATCGCCGCTGCACGGTCCTGCGTGTGCATCCCCGACGTATGGCCCATGCCGCCAAACTGCAATATCTCCTGGCAGCGTGCCGCTCCCTGCTCGACGCCGTCTGCGACAAAAAAAGCGAGAGTCGGCGACAGCTTTTCAATTGACCACGGATAATCTCTACCAACGCCGCCGCAGTCTGAGAGCAAACAACGCGTGCCTTCGGGAATCGAAATTCCCGCAAGATCAGCGATGAACTTAGCAGATTTGCCTACAATACCCGCGTTTAAAGTTCGCTGCGGTGTTAACAATATTTTCGCAACGGCGTCTGACTCGCTACTGTTGAGAAAATGCCCGCTCTGTAGTTTGAACTGTTCGCGAACCTGATCAGCGATCGAAGCGTCCACAACAACCGACTGCTCAGACGCGCAGATCGTGCCGTTATCAAAGCAAGTGCTTGTCAAAATATCAGACACTGCCTTAACGACAATCGCAGAACGCTCAATAAACACCGGCACATTTCCCGGCCCGACGCCGAACGCCGGTTTTCCTGACGAATACGCCGCTCTCACAAGCCCCGTGCCGCCTGTCGCGAGGATAACGGCGGTGTTACGGTGTTTCATCAATGCTTCCGTGCCCTCGATAGTCGAATTTGTCAGGCAGATTATCGCGTCACCGGGTAATCCCACCTTTATTGCGGCGTCACGCATTACGCGTGTTGTTTCCGCGATACAGCCGACTGCCGACGGATGCGGCGAGAGAACGATGGTGTTGCGGGATTTGATGGCGATGATGATCTTGAAAATCGCCGTCGATGTCGGATTGGTCGAAGGAATAATTGCGGCAACGACACCGCGAGGACTAGCGATCTCGACGATGCTATCGGTATCCTTCACAACTCCTACGGTTTTGAGCGTCTTGAAGTAGTTCCAGACATCTTCGGCGGCGAAACGGTTTTTTTCGCGTTTGTCCTCGGCCTTGCCGAAACCTGTCTCTTCGTTCGCCATCTTGCCTAGCCGTGCGGATTCGCCCAAGGCGGCGCGGGACATCACTTCGCAGATCTTGTCTATTTTGGCTTGGCTAAATTGCGCAACCGTCCGAAAGGCAAACGACGCGGCTTCTACCGCGTCGCGAGCTTCCTGCTGAGCAACTAGATCCTTATCACCCATTCTTTTACGAAAGTGAGACTGTGAGACGCAGAGACGCCGGATCGAAATCACTGTGTCACAGCGTCAATTTGTCACCGTGTCTTTGATTTGCTGCCTGTGTGTGTTTCCGTTCCTGTTCCGCCTGCGTCACCAGAACCGAGTTGATGTCCGCCGCCACCCTGCAGAGCCTTTTCGTCAGGGCTCAAGCCGACCGCACCGCCTTTTGGCAAAACACGCTCGACTTCGCCGTGAGGACGCGGGATGACGTGAACGCTGATAAGTTCGCCTACACGGCGAGCGGCAGCTGCTCCGGCGTCAGTTGCGGCCTTGACCGCGCCGACATCGCCGCGCACAAAGATCGTGACATATCCGGCACCGATATATTCTTTGCCGACCAGCTTTACATTGGCAGCCTTGACCATCGCATCTGCTGCCTCGACAGCACCTACAAAGCCTTTCGTTTCGACCATGCCTAACGCTTCTAAACTCATAGATTATTCCTCACTAATTGGATTGCTCTACCGATATTATAATAAGTCAGTTGCAATGCCCAAACATGATAAGCCAAATTGCGAAAACAAAGCAATAATCAATGTCTAAAACCTATGCGAATCAATTGACATTGCTTACCGTTGAACGCTATATTTCAAATCAAAGATTTGCATATTTTTTATCATACACGTCAGCCTGAAAAGCTAAACAATGTCATTAACACTCGGTGAAAAACTGCGGGAAGCCCGCGAAGAAAGAGATATAACCATAAGCGAGGTCGCCGAACAGACCCGTATCTCGTCGCAGTATCTGGAGTGTATCGAGAATAATGACTATCGGAGCCTGCCGGGAGGCATATTTAATAAGGGTTTTGTAAAAACATTCGCCAAGTATGTAGGTGTTGACGAACAAGAGGCACTGGTAGATTACAGTCGAATTGTTGCCGCAAATGAAGAGATCGGCGAACCGGAGTTGAAACTATATAAACCTGAGGTTTTGACCGACGACAAATCGGGTTCGTCGATGATTCCAACTATCATTGTTGCAGTCGTGATTTTGGGGTTGATGACGGGCGGAATCTTGTGGCTTATTAGCTATTTACGTCAGCCATCTGCACCCCCAATCGCTAATAAATCGGCATCAACAAATACAAATCAATCCTCTGATACTCAGGTAAATACAGAAACTTCGCCGTCTGGAACCCCTGACATGGCGACGCTCAAGGTTGATGTCAAAGCTATCGGACAGCCGGTACTCATTACATCGACGAGCGACGGTGTTAAGGCTGACAACAAGATCGCAGCCGAATCGAGCGTGAGTTTTTCTCCCAAAGAATCGCTTATTCTCAACTACAATCGTTGGAATGCTAAGGCAGTTCAGATGATGATCAACGGCAAGACTATCGTTCTGCCGTCCGAATCGCTGGATCATAAAGGACAGCGGATAGAATTCACCATCAATAAAGATAATCTCGCTCAGATCTGGTCGAGCGGATCGGTTTCGACCGAAGTTCCGCCAGTTGCCACTGATGCAAATGTCAATGTCGATGCGAATACAGTACCAACGGCGGCTCCGACTCAGCCTAGAGCCACCCCGGTTGTTAAGCCGACCGGGGTAGCAAATAGTGCGGCTAATGCCGCGGTCAAGCCTCCGGCTAACACAAAAACGTCAAATACGGCTCCGCCGATCATGACTACAAAGCCAAAATCTGCGGCGAACAAGCCTAATTGATCTACGCAATTTACTAAATCAAATTTGAGATTTAAGAGCTCGCGATTTTTTATCGGGGGCTTTTTTGTTTATAATTGGATATGGAAATCACAGACATCAACGAAGGCCTGACATTTGACGACGTATTGCTCGTCCCGGCCTACTCTGAAATACTCCCGACCGAAGCCGACACCCGCACACAGTTTTCGCGTAATATCAGCCTGAATATACCGCTTTGCTCGTCGGCGATGGATACCGTTACCGAGGCATCGCTGGCTATTGCTTTGGCACAGCAAGGCGGCATCGGTATTATTCATAAAAATTTTTCAGTTGCCCAGCAAGCCGAAGAGGTCGATAAAGTAAAGCGCAGCGAATCCGGTATGATCGTCGATCCGGTCACGATACACAAAGACAAGCTTGTGTCTGACGCTCTGGCGATCATGGCCCGGTTTAAGATAAGCGGCGTGCCGGTAACCGATGATAACGGGTTGCTTGTCGGCATTATCACAAACCGCGATCTGCGGTTTGAGACGCGATTCGACATTCCCGTGTCCGAGATCATGACCCCGCAACCTTTGGTCACAGTGCCGGTTGGCACGACGCTCGATGAGGCGAAGGTAAAACTACAGAAACACCGTATCGAAAAGCTGCTCGTCGTGGATGAAATTGGTCTATTAAAAGGCCTAATCACCGTCAAAGACATTCAAAAAGCGATCAACTTCCCTCTCGCGGCTAAGGACGAGCTTGGGCGTCTGCGTTGTGCTGCTGCTATTGGTGCGACCGGTGATTTTCTGGAACGTGCATCTGCTTTGGTCGATGCCCGCGTTGACGCTATTGTCGTCGATACAGCACATGGACACAGTACTCGTGTGATAAATGCTGTTAAAGAAATCAAATCGCAGTTTCCGGACATAGAGCTAATTGCGGGAAATGTCGCGACGGCCGAAGCCACGAAAATGCTTATTTCTGCTGGTGTTGATGCCGTAAAAATTGGCATTGGGCCGGGCTCGATCTGCACGACCCGTGTTGTGACAGGTGCGGGTGTGCCGCAGATAACGGCAATTGTTGAGTGCGTAGCTGCTGCTAAAGGCACTGGCGTTCCGATCATTGCAGACGGCGGCGTTAAATTCTCAGGCGATGTCGCCAAAGCCATCGCCGCCGGTGCCGACACTGTCATGATAGGATCGCTATTTGCGGGAACCGAAGAGGCTCCGGGCGAGGTAATTCTTTTCCAGGGCCGTAATTTCAAGACTTATCGCGGCATGGGATCAATCGGGGCGATGAAAAAAGGCTCTAGCGACCGATATTCGCAGGAAGGCACAGTCTCCGACGCTAAATACGTCCCCGAAGGCATCGAAGGCCGTGTCGCCTATAAAGGTTCCGTCGCCGAGATGGTCACGCAGTTAGTAGGCGGCCTCCGCTCCGGCATGGGCTACACCGGCTGTAAAACAATACACGACCTGCAAACTAAAGCCAAATTCGTCCGCATCACATCAGCCGGGTTACGCGAATCACACGTCCATGATGTGATCATTACCAAGGAAGCTCCGAATTATCGGATCGAATCATGATCTGTCTGAAATATATATATATTGCTATTACACTTCTTGCTCAATACTATCAACTCGCTTTTTTGGGTTTAGCCAACAGACGTTCTATAATCTGCTGTCAGAAATAATTTCTTCTAGGAGTTTCCCGATGTCCATATCCGTCCATTTTAATACGCGTAATTTTAAAGTCTTGATCATTACGGCCGTCATGTTTATTGGCTTGATGCCGGTCGCGTCGTTTGCACAGCAATTTAATCAAAACACCTTTGGCGAGATGCAGTGGCGGATGATAGGGCCGTTTCGCGGGGGGCGTGTTAATGGGGTGAGCGGCGTTCCCGGCCA
>JAYVOS010000137.1:0-2152 GCA_043757775.1 Chloracidobacterium sp.
AGCACGCTGCGGTCAAATTCGGGCAACTCGTCCAGAAACAAAACACCGAGATGAGCTAAGCTTACTTCTCCCGGTTTCGGCATCGAACCGCCACCGATAAGCCCCGCCCGCGACACGGTATGATGCGGCGATTTGAACGGTCGTTCGACTATCAAACCGTCCCTATCGGTCAACCCCGCGACCGAGTGTATCTTGGTGATCTCGATTGCCTCTTCAAATTCGAGCGGCGGCAATATCGTCGGCAGACGCTTAGCCAGCATCGTCTTACCCGATCCCGGCGGCCCAATAAACAGGATGTTATGTCCGCCAGCACTTGCGACTTCGAGTGCACGCTTTGCCGTCTGCTGGCCTCGAACCTCGTTAAAATCGACGCGGTATTTCGTGCTTTGTCCTTTTAGGTGTGATAGGTCGAGTTTCAGAGGGGCGACACAAGTCTCGCGTCCGGTTTGCAGGTCTTCGGCAAGTCCGGCAGCAGTCCGTAGGTCTTTTACAGGATAGACATTTACGCCCTCAACGACGGCGGCTTCGGTAGCGTTTTCCTCCGGCAGCAGCAGATTTTTGATACCGACCTCGCGTGCCTTGAGTGCTATCGACAAAGCTCCCCTTATCGGTCGCACACGCCCATCGAGCGACAGTTCGCCGACGCTCAACGTGTTTTCCAGGCTCTCGATCGCCAGATCGCCAGCCGCACCGAGTATGCCGAGAGCTACGGGCAGGTCAAACGCCGCACCCTCTTTGCGGACATCCGCCGGAGCGAGATTGATAGTCGTTTTGTGAAACGGAAAGAAATACTTGCTGTTAGTGATCGCCGCCCGAATGCGCTCTTTCGACTCGCGTATCGCTGCATCCGGCAGCCCCACAATATTAAACGGCGGCGGCCCCTCAGTCTCTTTGATAGGCTGCAGATTGACCTCAATATCGACGATCAAAGCGTCGATACCATAGACAGTCGCCGATTGCGAAAGAAAGAGCATAGAGCAAAAAAGATGAACTATTTATTCGGTAAAGCACGGAAATTCTAACGCATTTCGCAGGAAAATCGCAAAGCATCCATCCTGAACAGCTCCCATTCGTGACATTCGTGTAATTCGTGGCAAAACAATTCCTACGCTTCGGGCTCGTTCACGGCGTTCATGGTGTTCATGCGTTCACGCGTGAACGTGAACACGCGGCGATATTTATGACAAGATGCGTTTGGCGGGAATGTTTTGTATCATTATTGAGATATATACTTTATAAAGACGCTCGACGAGGAATTGATGAAACGAATTTTTACCATACTGGCTTTATTTATTATCTTGACGATAGTTTTCTCATCGCTGAACGGGTGTAAGGGAACGCAGACGGGTGTGAACAATGCTGCGAACGGAGCTCCTGCGAATGCAAATACACTCAATGCGACGAACGGCGGCGGGTCGTCGTCGGTGTATCCGCTGCTCGTTTCGGGCATAGCAGATGCAAACATTGAGCTGGCGGACGGGACGGTGACAAAGGTTTCAGAGCGTAAGGGCAAAGTTATTTTGCTCAATCTGTGGGGCATCTGGTGCGGGCCGTGTCGTGCGGAGATGCCGGCGCTTGCTCAAATGCAGGCACAATACGGAGATAAGGGGTTTGAGGTGATCGGGCTAAATGTGGGCGATTCGGACGGCAAGCCTGAGCCGCTCGAAAATATCAAGAAGTTTGAGGCCGAATTTACACCAAAGATCAACTACGCTCTTGGGCGTATCGACCGTGCGACTATCAATCAGTTTTACCTGCTTACGCGACAAGAGGTCGTGCCGCAGAGCATACTCATAACTCGCGACGGTCATCTCCGAGGCGTATTTGTGGGCGGCGGCCCGCGGATAACGGCTTCGATGCAGGAGACGCTTGATAAGGCGATGGCTGAGTAGGATAGGGCTAGACACTCTCGAGATCAACGCGAGGCTCGACGAGTATCGTCTTAAAGCTCGCGAGACTCACCAAACCGGGAGCGGACCGCTTCGGTTTATTTACAAATTTTTTCAAAGTGTAATGCACGGCTGCTTTCGTCTGAGAGCGGCCGTTGCTGTAAAAAGCGGCAAGCTGAGCAGCCTCAAGCAGCGTGCGGTTTGGGATGTCCTTACGGTTAGCGTTGCGGATGACGACGTGCGAGCCGGGATAATCGGCGGCG
>JAYVOS010000138.1:0-2150 GCA_043757775.1 Chloracidobacterium sp.
CGAAAGCTGTCGGCCATATGTTTTGGCCCGGTGCCGCAGTTCATGCCGATAACGTCGATCGGAAAAGGCTCAAGCGCGGTCAGCGCCGCACCGATCTCCGTGCCGTTGAGCATCGTACCGAAGATTTCTATAGTCACCGAAGCGATCACCGGCAGCTTTCTTTTCTGCTGTTCGAAAAACTCAAATATTGCCGCGAGTGCCGCTTTTGTCTGAAGCAGATCCTGACACGTCTCCACCATCATCAGATCGACACCGCCGTCATACAGCCCGCGAACCTGTTCAACATAAGCTGCTTTCAGTGCGTTGTAAGTGATGTGCCCAAGCGTCGGCAGCTTAGTTCCCGGCCCGATCGAACCCGCGACAAAACGCGGCTTGTCGTATGTCGAATAATCATTTGCCAGTCTTTTTGCGAGTTGTGCCGCTTTGAGATTGATGTCGTATGTCTTCTCGACGATCCCAAACTCGACCAGCACGACCTCGCTTCCGCCAAAGCTATTAGTCTCGATCACGTCGCAGCCGACGTCCAAAAACGCCTTGTGAACCGTCTCGATCGCATCCGGCCGCGTATAAAGCAGATTTTCCGAACAATTTTCAAAATTCGGCCCGCCCCAATCGTCTATCGACAAATTCAACGACTGCAAATACGTCCCCATCGCCCCATCAAAGACGATAATCTTTTCTTTTAACAGATCTAAAAATTCTGCCATAAAAATCAAAAAACTCCGTGCCAAACAAGCACAGAGTTTCGTAAATCATTCGTTCGACTCTTTGCTGTTTAGCGGTTTATTTTACGTGGCCGCAAGTTGCAATAACTCACCACATCAATAGATTTGAGTCTAGAGAGTTCGAGGTCTTGAGTCAAGTATTCAGGTGACCGCGATCATTTCATCGTTTCTGACTCGATGTAGAAATTACGGTCCGGCACTACGGTGGTTATCTTCCCTGCGTTTTTTATGGTCTGCAGTTTGCCGGTCGGTTTGAGCCAGACGTCCTTGCCGTTCACCGAAACTTTTACCGGCATATTAAATCCGTCAACGACGTGGTCCCATTGAAAAGTCAGCTTGTTGCCATCGACCCTGTATTTCAGCAGCGGTATTTTCACGGTCCGCAGGTACTGGTCAAAAACCTTACTCATATCGATACCTGTGTGCTGAGAAATATAACTCTCGACCTGCTGCGTCGTTACTTCTTGATGATAGAAATCCTTATTGAGCCCGCGTAGTATGCCGCGCCATTTTTCGTCGTCGTTTACGACCTGACGGATGGTATGGAGCAGATTGGCTCCCTTAGTATACATATCGTCGGAGCCTTCGCGATTGGCTCCGTAAGTGCCGATGATCGGAGCGTCGTTCTGAATGTTGCCGCGCACGCCGATGACATAATCCTCAGCCGCTTTTTTACCGAAATAATACTCGGTAAAGAGCGGCTCCGAATACATGGTAAATCCCTCGTGGATCCACATATCCGCTGCATCTTTCATCGAGATATTGTTACCAAACCATTCGTGGCCCGATTCGTGGACGATTATATAATCCCATTTCAACCCGATGCCCGTCCCGCTCAGATCGCGTCCGAGATAGCCGTTCGTAAACTTATTGCCGTATGTGACCGAGCTCTGATGCTCCATCCCTAGATATTGGACCGCGACGAGCTTGTAACCATCCTCGTAAAAAGGATACTTACCAAACCAGTATTCAAAAGCCTTGAGCATTCTCGGGACTTCCTGAAACTGCTTCATCGCCTTTTCTTTCTGCTGAGGCAACACATAATAGCTCAGGTCCAGCGTTCCACCCTCGCCCGGATATTTCTCGCTCCACGTGACGTAGTTTCCGATGTTCGCATTGACGCCGTAGTTGTTGATCGGATTTTTTACCTGCCAGTGGTAAGTCTTTGTTTTCCCTTTCTCGTCATGATCGACGCCTATCAGCCGTCCGTTTGAGACATCAAACAGGTCTTCCGGAACAGTAATATTGATATTCACACCGCGATCCGGCTCGTCATAGCCGATGTCCTTATTCGGCCACCAGATGCTCGCACCGATCCCTTCGCACGAAGTGTTGATAAACCATTTCCCGGTGTCATCCTTTGCCCATTGCACACCGCCGTTCCATGGTGGATTTGTCGCAACGGTCGGGGTTCCCTCGTACCAG
>JAYVOS010000139.1:0-7858 GCA_043757775.1 Chloracidobacterium sp.
GTGTCGTTGATCTTAAAAAGAGCGTCGAGCTGCTCGTTAACTTTGGCGAGGTCCTTGCGGTCGAGATAGAGCTGACCGATGCGGTAGCGTGCCCGCACATAGTTTGGCGAGTCAGTTATTATCTGGCTAAGAACATTGATAGCATCGTCGGTGCGGTCGGCGGCTGTGTAAAATTCGGCCAGCTCAAGACGGCTCTCCGGGCTATTTTCCTGAACCTGGACGAGTTCTTTATACGAAGCCTCAGCTTTCTCAAACTGACGGCTCGTCACATAAAATTCGGCGATAGCCTCGCGTGCCTCGATGCTCGTGGCATCGATCGCCACTGCTTTTTGAAACTGTGCCTCGGCCTCAGGATTACGGCCTGCGTATGTTAGGAATCTGCCATACTCTGTATGCCCGAGAACGGCTGCCGGATTTGCTTCGATACCACGCTTGAGAGCGGCTTCGGCATCGGCGATCTTTTCACGCGTGGTGTAAAGACGCTCGAGACTGATATACGATTCGATACGCTGCGGATCGAGTGCAATTGCCTTATTAACGGCAATTACGACATCGACATCGGGCTTGCCCTGAGCTGCCATGATCGATGCACTCAAGATGTGACCGTCAATAAAATTAGGGTCAGCAGCGAGTATCTGGTCGCGGATCTTTTCCGTTTCCGAGATCATCGGCGGCTGCATTAATAGAAAATAATTGCCTAGTTTTGCCTTGGCATCGAGATTTGTTTCGTCAAGCTCGACAGTTTTTCGCAGCTCGTCAACGACTTCGTTAAACTGCCCCAGATTTTCATACGAGCGTGCCAGGCCCCAATGCGCTTTTGCCGAACCGCTTTCAGACTCAGCCGCCGAGCGAAACTGCATCATCGCGTCGTGAAACTTACGTTTAGCCAAATACTCTTCGCCCTTAGCCAAAAACGACGCAGTCGAATGGCCGCACGCAACGAAAAATATACTTACGCAAAGTAGTATTAATAGGGAAAAAGGACGGAAACTGAAGATTTGGCACTCTCGGTCACGCATAACGTTTTTAATTGTGAGCCTCGCTATCTGCGTTCTCTCTATAGTCGGGGCGATGACTAAAGAGCAGCAAATTCGGGCGTTTTGGCGATCCTGCTACAAAACTCAATTGCAGGATCGACCGCATATTTATGATTTCAAAACTAAAACTATACAAACACCGTTTTTCCACGGCATTCTAGAAAAACGGTCAATCGGTATCTAATTTCAGAAAAAATAAACAATTTTCATCTAAGGAAAATGTTCTTGGCGAGGATGATAGATATTTCACGTTAAGTGCCACACCTAATCATTGGAAATGATTATTAACTCGTGCTTTCCGAAAGTTAGCCAAAATGAATGTGAATTTCGTGAAAGATCTATATGAGGAAGATTCTTACAACGGCGACAACGACTATTTCTCAAAAAATAAGCGGTGAGAGTGTGGATAATAGCTGAGGAGATCGCTCTTTGTATAAAAGTGGCCGGTGCGACCTGGAACTTTGTTGTAAATAAACGGTTTAGGGCGGAAATGTGCGAATTTTGAGAGCTGTGGCCTTTTAGTCGGCAAAAAAGGGGCTCAGGTCAGCAGAAAAAACCCTTTGGTCAGCAAAAATATCCCCTTTGGTCAACAAATTATTGGTGCGAAAAATGGCCTCATAGCGAGACGACTCTTCCCGAAAATCTACGCTCTAGCCGTTAACATCTCATCTTCCAAGTCAGCGTTCTAATTTTCCTCTTTTCTAATATTTTTCGTCCGCTAAACCTCGCATAATACGTCAAAGTGGGCAAAGTACGTCAAATAAAGCAAAGTAGGCTTTTTTGAGCAAAATACGTCAAAGTGAGAAAAGTAGGGTTTCAATTTCGGGCAATCTGCGCGAGTATCGGAAACATTAGGGTTGTGCAGCGTTACGCAAGGTGAGCATCCGGGTTAAAACTCTTGACTTGAAGGGCTAATGGGAGTAAAAGTTAGTAAAACTTTCCATAATATTTGTTCTTGCCCTACTTATAAGGAGAACGTGAAAATGTTAGTTGATCGTTGGTTTCGAATACTTCTGATGCTGTTGTTAACAGTGGCTACAGTATCCTTTGCAGCACCTACGTCAGTTTCCGCGCAGTCAAATGCTGAGTGGATCCAGACAAAAAAAGATTGCGGCCTTGACCCCAATCTCGTATACGCCAATTGGAGAGGAAATTGTCCAAACCGCGATGGCGGCGGCACAACATCGGGTGACGGCGGTGCTGCTGCTAGAAAGGCCGAAGAAGACCGGATCGCAGCTGAAAATACGAGAAAGGCGGCCGAGGACGTTGAACAGGCACGGATCGCTGAGGAAAAACGTCTTAAGAAAGAAGCTGACCAACGAGCTTTTGAGGCAAACCGGGACGAGGCCGCAAAATCCATTATAGGGAGCGGCGGCACGCGGAGTTATTCAAATTCGCCAAACGAACCGGGTATTCGCGGCAGCGGAGGCCAACCAGGAGATCAACTATTAAAGGGCAGTCGTGCTGACACCGGAATTCGAACCGGAAAGCCGAATCGAGATTTTAGTGGGCCGTATGCCGCCTGGAAAGAGCTTTTTTGTGCGGCCTCGATCCTTAACTCGGCGATCGCGACCCTTAACATTGACGGCCAAGGGGGCGTTCCTGATTATTCAGCATTCAAAAAATTGGCTGCCGAGGCCGGAGGGGCTTTAGATGGTGAGGTTCGAGGTGTGCCTTGTGCTTCGGCACCTGATTTTCCCAAGTTTTCAGGGAAGTACGCCAACCCTGTAAAATTGACAGAGGCCGGTAAACGGCTTCTGAAAAATGTTGTCAGCCATGCCGACAAGATGGAAAAGGCCAGTGAAGCTAAAACTACAGCCCAAGCCGAGATGAACAAATCGGCACCCGTCCTGCCACCCGCGAAACCCGGATCTGACGTTGTCGCTGAGCAACGCCGGATAAATGCACTCCGGGCAGAAGAAGCAAAACGGATAGCAAAAGCTCAGTCGGATTTCAACACGGGCAAAATCGCCCAGGACGCTGCGAAAGCCAAGATGGCCAAGGTTCAAAAGGACGTGGAAAAGGCGGTCGAGGATCCTGAGTCTTTTGGGATCATGCTCGAAAATGACGCACCCGAACCACCAACAAATAAAGCTCTACCAACCACCAAGAGGTCTAAACCATGAACTGTTGCTCGATCAATTGCCCCAAACATTTTCTTGCATCTTTGGCATACGGCCTGATGATGTCATTTTTTATCGGCGGCATGGTTGCCGCACAGCCTGCGGGCACAAAGGCGATCCAAATACCTGCAACTGCGGTCGTGCCGGATAATATTCCTGAACCCACCCGAACCGACCTTACTAAGGAACGTGTGGTGGTCGAGGCTAATCGATACATGCTTGGTGAGCATGTAAATACCCAAAACGCCCAGTGCAAACCTGCTCCTAATACGCCGGACGGAAAACGGGCCTGCAAGGACCGGCAGCAGCGGATCAGCGACGAAGCCGATGATCTGATCTATATGATCCGGAATTTCAATCAGGAAGTGCTGGGCTTTACGGTAATTGCCGAGATCAATGCGTATGTTAAGAAGCCCAATAACAGGTGGACCGACGCTGAGCGCGTCCGGATAGAAAAGGCATTAAATGCTTTGGACAAGGATGGCAACGACAAGAAATCATACGCAGAGATCAGCAAAGTATGGACCGATATGCTGGCTCGCGGCAATGAGTTTGAAGCAGAGGCGAATAAGGGGAGCGGCCCCTTGATGCCGGGAGCCGGGCAGCAGAAAGATTTTAGCGACTGTGCTGTTTTTGCTCTTGCAAATGCCTCAGGTAAGCCATACGGTTTTGTTGCGACCCAGATAACCGAGATGATCGCGGACGGCAAGTGGCGCACTGCGGCAGAGCAAAAAGATCCTCAGTCCGTTTTCAAAACGGGCGGCCTCATGGGCGGCGAGGTCACACTTGAGGCCGAGGCCCTCGGCCGGGTAGAGGTTGTCGGCAGCGGAGATTTTGCCAAGACACTAGGCGGCGGACGGACGATAATGGTAAGCGTCTTTCCCAAGGGTGGCGGTGCCCACGAGGTTGCGTTGACCAAAACATTTCAACACGACGGCAAGCCGTGGTACGAGATGATGGAGTCATACAACGGACCGATTCGTCGGCTGTATTTAAGCCACACGGAACTGATGGCGATACTCCGTGAAAAAGGCGTCGCGTACAGCCCCGATAAGGGTACGGTGATAAAACCGCTTCGTTAAAGTTCGTCCCATGGAGAAACATATGAAACCTCGAATAATAATGGTAGTTTTGATCTTGGTATGGCTAGCGGGCTTAGCTCCGAATGCGTTTTCACAACCCGTAGTCGTGAGAGCTTCAACTCCGGAGCAAGCGGCGGATGAAAAGCTTGCCGCAGGTGAATATGCCGGAGCGATCTCGTTATTCAAAACGCAGTGGATAAGTTGCGCGGCCGGGATGAACGAAGGTAATGCGGACACGCAAGCGACCCGCGAAAGGCTTGGCGAAAAAATGGCGAATGCCGTTGCGAAAATGACTTCGCGTCCGGCGATCAGTGACGAAACAGAGCTGCACGCTTTGAAAGGAGCGGCATTCGTCAAAAATGCCGCATCCGCCGGGGATTTTGAAAAAGCCGTAAAAGAGTTCCAAGACGCGGTCAACGGAGCTCCGTGGATGTTCGATTACCAATTTAACCTAGCTGTTTCGCTGAAATCTGCCAAACAATTCAAATTTGCTCTCGGCTACGCAAAGGTAGCCAAGCTCCTCGCCCAAACCGACAAAGACCGCCACGATGCTCTAGCCCTAAGGGCCGAGATCGAAGCTGCGGGCGAAATGGCCGCATCTGCAAATGCTGACGCAGCAAAACTAGCAGAGATCAAAGCTAAAGAGCAGCGCATTAGTGGTGCATGGCGAAGGCCGCATGCTCTAAATGACGGTGTCCCCCGGGTGGAAATACTTTATATTCAACAGGCTTTGGACGGCAAATGGAACATCTTATACGACTATTATGTCGACAATCAGCGAGTCGCCAAAGGCGTGCCGTTTGCGGGAAATGATTTGGCGCGAGTGTACACGGTAGTTGGTGGCGAATTGCATTACCGGGATTTGGGAATGAGCTATGACAACAGTGGTATTTGCCGAACATACGATGTTACAGGCAGTGTTTCTGCGGACGGCAACACTTTGTATCTCAACTATTCGCTGCTACCATTTTCGGCCGATCGTCCAGACGCAAAATGTCCCGTTAAGAGCCAACATAAATCTGAAGTTGTAACGTATACGAGATAGTCAGTTGTAAGACAGAGAATAAACCATGAAATCTACCAGACAATTCATCGTTATTGTATTCGCCTTCATGATTTCCACATTGCTTGTTGTTGCCCAGACGCCGCAAGAGCAATTACAGCCGCTTGTCACGCAGTTGAAGACGACGCCGACCGACAACTCCTTGCGCGAAAAGATCATAAAGCTCGCGGTGACGATGAAGCCATCGCCTGAAATACCCGAAGATGCACGGCGGCCGTTCGTTCGCGGGAACACCGCTATCAAGGAGGCCACCGGACCAGACGACTACGCTAACGCAATAAAATTGTATCTAGAAACTCTAGCCTTAGCTCCGTGGTGGGGAGACGCGTATTTCAACCTCGCTAAGGGTCAGGAACTCCATCAGGATTATGACGCGGCCATTCAATCCACCAAATTCTTTCTAATGACCTCGCCTCCCGCAACCGAAGCCCGCGATGCACAGGATCATATCTACGCTCTCGAAGAAAAGAGGGACAAAAAACTAGCTTCAGACAAAGTCAAAGCCGCTGCGGACGCAGAGAATGCCAAACAATCAGAAATCAAAGCCCAAGAACAGCGAATCATTGGCACTTGGCAGGCATCGCTAAGAGCTCCAGATAGATACATAATTCAATTTTTGGAATTCAAACATCAACCCAACGGTGATTGGAGTATTTTAGAAAGTGCAGAGGGAAGCTCACCATCCCCTTGGATGATTCGTGACGTCCACTTTGTAAACTCGGAACTAAAGTTTGTTAAACCGGACAACCCGGCTTGCGTCGGGGCTGAGGTTCTGGTGTCGCCATCATCGGATGGCTCTAAACTCTCACTTTATTACACTCCGATCCATAGTGATGTTTGGGATAATAGTTGTGCCGAGAGGGTCCAGGCTTGGGAGATGAAACCATTCGTTAGGGAATACACGCGCACACGATAATGCGGATGGAAGAAAGGTATCAGTCATGACGTCAACACAAAAATTCACCATAATCGCTCTTGCACTCCTGGCTTTCGCTGCGACCGTTTACGCCCAAACACCGCAAGAGCAATTACAACATCTTGTAGCACAGTTGCAAAAAACACCGACCGATAATGTCCTGCAAGAAAAGATCATAAAACTTGCGGTGACGATGAAGCCCGCACCGGAGATACCTGAGGATGCTCGTCGGCCTTTTGTTCGCGGAAACACTGCGATCAAGGCCGCGACATCGGCCGATGACTATGCCAATGCGGTAAAGCTGTATCAAGATGCCCTGCTGATAGCTCCGTGGTGGGCAGATGCTTATTTCAATCTGGCCAAGGCACAAGAGCTGCATCAGGACTACGACGCTGCGATCCTGTCGACCAAATTCTTTCTAATGACCTCGCCACCGGCAACCGAAGCTCGCGATGCACAGGACCACATTTACGCCCTGGAAGAGCTACGGGACAAAAAGGCCGCGGCAGACAATGTAAAAGCGGAAACTGAAAAAGCGGAAAAAGTCAAAAATGATCTATCAAACCTTGTCGGAACATGGATTCCTGTCGACTCAAAAAGCGACCCACGTGATTATCAAACGCTTCGGACAGGACTGCATTACCCGTCTGACACAGTATCTTATCGGTATAGATTTGAGATGCGAGGCGAAAAGAAGGCTATTCTTTATATGGACGCTTTCCTAGGCAAATATACATTCACAGGCGAGGGCTTTTTTGATTACATATATACCGGAACATTAACCCCCGACGGTTGGAAATGGCGCTTTCGTTTTGCGGATGGACGGTGTGGTCAAAATCAAATATTTAGAGACGTTACGTTAGAAATATTGGAAAACGGAAATATTATCCGCACCAGGACGGGGGGAGCGATGAGCGCCGATGACCAATTCGTTGAATTTTATCGAAAGCAAGGCATGATAATAACTACTGGCCCCATTGCTAGTTGTGTGGTTACAGAAAACCCTTTTATGCTTGTTCGAATAGTCAATTAGTTTGTATGACCACGAACTTGATGCTGAAAATTCCGATTGTTTTTGTCGTCATTATTGCGACATATTCATTTCTTCCCGCTCAAACCACCAAAGAACAGTTAGAGCAACTTGTCGCTCAGCTGCAGAAGACTCCGGCCGATAATACCCTGCGCGAAAAGATCATAAAGCTCGCGGTGACTATGAAGCCCTCACCGGCAGTACCTGAGGAAGCTGAGCGACGGATGGCACGCGGGGCAGCGGCGTTTAAGGGGGCGAAATCTGTTTCTGAGTATCAGGACGCGATCAAGGAATATGAACTCGCGGTCGCGGCGGCTCCGTGGTTTACCGATGCATATTTCAACCTCGGCGTCTCACAGGACAAGGCCGAGAAATATACCGAAGCCTTACAGAGTCTAAAATTCGCCTTGATGTCATCCCCCGATAGCAAAGACATCAAATCGCTAATGTATGAAGTCGAATACCGCAACGAAAAAACTGCCCCCGTCGCTCAGGTCGATACAGAGAAACAACAATTTCAAGAGTTTGTGAGATCGCTCAACGGCTATGTATTTGTGGGGCCGTGGAATGTAGGTCTTCCCGGAGAGCGTTTCCGCAGTAAAGCCAA
>JAYVOS010000140.1:0-7837 GCA_043757775.1 Chloracidobacterium sp.
CGTTGTGAAACAAAATTGCCTCGCCAATAGCGAGCCGCATCGCAGCTGAGTGCGTGCCGATCTCCTCGAATTTGCGGATATCGTTCTTATTCTTATCTTCGGATGCCATCAGCGCCCATACTTTCGGTATCTTGTCTTTTTTGACGTAGAGCATCCCCGTGCCCTTTGGAGCGTAGATCCATTTGTGCAGGGAAGTGCCGTAATAATCGCAGCCGAGATCGTCGCGTTTGAAATCAAATTGGGCAAATGCATGGGCACCGTCAACGATCGTGTCGATGCCTTTTGAACGTGCCATCTCGCAGATCTTTCTGATCGGCAGTATCTGACCCGTCAGATTGATCTGATGAGCGGCCAAAATAAGTTTGGTCTTTGGCGTGACGGCTCGTTCAAATGCGGCCGCGATATCGTCGGTATTTTTTGGCGCGATCGGGATCTTGATGAGATTTAATTTTAAGCCTTCGCGAAGCTCACGCTGTTTCAGCGTCGTGATCATTCGCGGATAATCTTGCGTCGTCGTCAGTATCTCGTCACCTGATTTGAGATCCATTCCCATCAGCAGAATTTCGAGCGATTCGCTGGCGTTTCGGGTGATCGCGATCTCTTCGGCATCGCACCCGAATATCTCGGCGAGGCCTGTTCGGATCGTCTCCGACTGCGGCTCAAGCAGCCGCCACATTGTATATGCTGTCGCGTCTTCCTGTTGCCACGTATAGCGGACAAACGCCTCAGTCACCATTCGCGGACTGGGCGAAACACCGCCGTTATTGAGATTGACCATCCCGCGGGTCACAGAAAATGCCTGCTGGATCGTCGCCCAGTAATCTTCGTCCATCGCCGCCTCGACAGGTGAAAGATGGTCGACGTACGTACCGGCCGCAACTATATCTTTGAACATCGATCCAACCGCTGCCGACGACAGGGTCATCAATCCAAGACCCTTGCCAACATTAGACAAAAACCTTCGTCGATCTAGTATCTCTCGCGAGTGTTTATGCGTGATAAGGGTCACGTAACTCCTTTCGACAAAATCGACAAATGTATGCTTCGGGATTTAGCATTTTTCTACAATTTGGACACGCCATCTGGCCTTTTTCTAATTCCGCCCGGTCAACCGCAACGTTTTGGACGACCAATCCGATGCCGATACTGAATATGACGAGCATCATCGGTCCTAGGCAAAGCAAAATTTCAGTCGCACCGAATATCATCTCACCTCGTGTCGGTCGGGTATTTACATCCCCGACATTTGATCTTTAACTCAGATCAAGGCTTCAACCAACCGATCGATCTGCTCTTTAGTGTTCGTCTCGGTCACGCAAACAAGAAAATCATTGTCGTGACCGGCGTAATATTTCGAAAGTGCAAGCCCACCGACGATGCCGCCGTTGGTTCGCATATTTTCCAAAACTTCTGTCGCCGAACGCGGTCCGCGAACGACGAATTCGTTAAACTTCGGTGCCGAATAAGGAATCGAATAACCGTCGATAGCGGCTATCTTTTTAGCGGCATAAGCGGCTTTTTGAGCATTTTGCATCGCGACCTCTTGTAGGCCTTTTTTGCCCATCGTTTCCATATAAATGGTCGCGGCTAGGGCGATCAGGCCTTGGTTGGTGCAGATATTCGAAGTCGCTTTTTCGCGGCGGATATGCTGTTCGCGTGTCGAAAGCGTAAGTACGAAACCACGATTTCCGTTTTTGTCGTACGCGACACCACATAGACGGCCAGGCATTTGCCTCACATATTGATCCTGCGTTGCAAAAAGCCCGAGATGCGGCCCGCCAAACCCCATCGGAATTCCCCATGACTGTCCCTCTCCGACGACGATATCGGCTCCGCATGCACCGGGCGATTTCAGCAGGCCAAACGAGATCGCTTCGGTCACTACAATAACCAATAAAGCTCCGACAGCGTGAGCTTTTTCAGCCAAAACGGTCAGATCTTCGACACATCCAAAAAAGTTTGGAGATTGCACGACCAACGCGGCGGTCTTATCATCAAGAGTAGAAAGATCGTCGACTCGTCCCGTCTCTGCGTCAAAGCCCACGGTCTCGATCTGAGCATCGCCGTGCTGCGTGTAGGTTCTGGCGACCTCGCGATATTCGGGATGGACGCTTTCAGCGACGACTATCTTATCGCGGCGGGTCACACGCTGTGCCATCAGATACGCCTCCGCCATCGCGGTCGAGCCGTCGTACATCGAGGCGTTTGCGACCTCCATTCCGGTCAGTTGGCAGACGAGTGTTTGAAATTCAAAAATGTATTGCAGCGTTCCTTGCGAGATCTCAGGCTGATAGGGAGTGTAGCTTGTAAAAAACTCGCTCCGTTGTATCAAATGATCGACGATCGTCGGCGAAAAATGTGAGTAAACTCCGGCACCCAGAAACGAGGGCTTTGTCGCCGCAGTGTTCTTAGCCGCCATCTTTTCCATTGCCGCGATGACCTCCGATTCGGCAAGAGGTTCGGTTACTTTTAACGCACGGTTTAGCTGCACATCCGCCGGGATCGAGCGAAAAAGCTCATCAGCGGACTTGAGGCCGACGACGGCCAGCATCTCATCGCGTTCTTCCGGGGAATTAGGTATGTATCTCATAAATAGTGAGTAGTGAGTAGTGAAAAGTGAAAAGTAAAAGCATTTTCCTCACTTTTCACTACTCACTATTCACTACTATGCGTTAGCAGAAAGGTATTCTTCGTACTCGGCGGACGAGAGCATCGCGTCGGCCTCGCCGGGGTTGTCCATTTTGAGTTTGATCATCCAGCCTGTCGTATAAGGCTCGTTGTTGACAGCTTCGGGAGTGTCGTTGAGGCCGTCATTGACCTCAGTGATCTCGCCGGCGACGGGCACAAAGATCTCGCTCACCGCTTTGACTGACTCGACCGAGCCAAATGCTTCATGCATCGTAAACTTATCGCCAACACGCGGCATATCAATGTAAACAACATCTCCAAGCGAATGTTGGGCATAATCGGTGATGCCGATCGTGGCAACATCGCCGTCGACGCCGACCCACTCGTGATCTTTGCTGTAACGTAAATTTTCAGGAATATTTGACATAATTTTATTAGGTTAAACCTCGGTTTGTTTGGAGCCAAAAGCTATTTCTGCCGCTTGTAGAAAGGTGTGGGCACGACCTGAGCAGACAGATGCTTTCCTCTAACATCAATTTTAATTTCTTGTCCGACATTTGCAAACTCAGGCGGTAAAAATGCTAGACCGATGTTCTTTTTTAGAAATGGTGCCGGCGAACCTGATGTAACGACACCGACTTTCACATCATTGATATAAACGTCATAGCCATCGCGTGCGATGCCCGGTTCGGTCATTTCAAAACCGGCGATCTTTCGTTTGACGCCGGATTCTTTCTGAACCGCAAGTGCGGCAGAGCCTATGAACTCACCTTTTTGCAATTTTGTTATCCAACCGAGACCTGCCTCTAGAGGTGTGATGTCGTCTTCGAGCTCATGTCCGTAAAGCGACATTGCGGATTCTAGCCTAAGCGTATTTCTCGCAGCGAGGCCGCAGGGAAGTATGCCTTCGGGGGAGCCATAACTGCCTGTTTCGAGGATCTTATTCCAGAGCCGTTCGGCGTATTCCGGGGCGGCGTATATCTCAAATCCATCTTCGCCCGTATAGCCCGTTCGCGAGATGATCGATTCGACATCGTTCACCCAGCCCTCTGTAAAATGATAGTAGCCGATGGCCGACAGATCGGTCTCGGTCAATTGCTGGACGATGCCGAGAGCGTCAGGCCCTTGGACGGCGATCTGACAAAACTCGCCGCTTGCGTTAGTCAATGCACAGTCGTCCTCGTCAGTGTGGTGAGCGGTTATCCATTCCCAATCTTTTTCGGTCGTTCCTGCGTTGACGACGAGCAGCAGCTTTTCCGCCGCGAAACGATAAACAAGCAGATCGTCAACCGTGCCGCCGCCAACATTCGTCAGAGCCGAATAATGTGCCTGCCCATCGACGAGTTTTGTTACGTCGTTGGTCGTTAGACGATTAACAAAATCTAATGCCCCGCGGCCATCGACCCAGATCTCGCCCATGTGCGACACGTCAAAAAGCCCGGCCCGAGTGCGGCAGCGCATATGTTCTTCGATCACGCCCGCCGGATACTGCACAGGCATATCCCAACCACCAAAATCCACCATCCGACCGCCAAGAGAACGATGCGCCGCATTGAGAGGGGTTTTTTTCAATTCTGTTTCAGACATATTAGTAAGCAGTGTAATTTAGCGGTTTTACGTGCACAAGTTTGCACTCTCGAATTGCGTCGTTCAAATACAAACAAATACCCAAGACCGTCCGCAAAAGCGAGCGGTTGTAGGCGTTTTGTTAATTTCATCGAATTTTTCAGTCTTACGGCTTTTTCACCGGAGCACGTTTTGCACTCCAATTATCGGAGTTGTCTGCGTTAAAAAAGATAGTGCCCGAGATATTGTCGCCAGTGACGGTGCCGGTTAACGATAGAGTGATCGGGTTGTCGTTGTACGAAACTGTATAGGTAAATGAGATGTCGTTACCTTTGACGGTGCCGGTGAGCGGGACATCGCCTCTGGAACGTTTGACAATGCCTGTCAGCTTTTCGCCGTCAACCTTAAAGTCCAGATCGAAATTGATAGCGCCGCCCGGCGTGTTCATCTGAGCATTCCAAAGTCCCTGAACTGGACTGGTTTGTGCACTGGCTGTTCCCGCACACACAAAAAACAGGCCACCGACAATAATTGCGAATAAAAATAATGATTTCATAAAACCTCTTATGCGATCGAATTAAAACTTTCCAATGAGATTAGCAATAATGCGGACAGGGTTGCAAAACCATTTTATACGGATCAAAGATCATAATGCTCGTGCAGTGTGCCGAGCGACGCCATCATAAACAAGATCGGGTCCATCGAGATTCGTGTGCTGTCGCCCATCGCGGGCAGTTCGTCCAAAAATCTGATGACCGACGAACGGTCAAAGAAAGGAACCGACCCAAAACTGCTGCTCCGCAACAGATCCTGCAGCAACTCATACATCGGATTTCCGGCGGCCATCTTTGTCGGCGGTGCGAGAAACGGCTGTTTGATGCCTTTGTAAACATCATGTGTGACATAAGGTTTGACCGCTTCGCGCAATAGATATTTGATCTGCCCGTCTTTAGCGAGCAGCGATGCGGGTATCGAACTGGCGTAGTCAAATAGTTTGTGATCCAGAAACGGCAGCCGAACTTCGACCGAATTGGCCATATCGAGGCGTTCGGCGGCCAATACGTAATTGACGAACAACGATTTCATCCACAGATACAAGATCTGCTTCGCGGGCTCACGTCCGTAGAGCGTTTTGCGGTAGACGAATTGCCGAAAAAACTCACGATAAGGGTCACGTCGCTGAAACTTGGCAGCAAAATCGCTTGCGATAATCGAACCCAGAAAGTCGAATTTTTCCGCAACATAATTGAGCAAATGCGGCGGAAACGCGAGGCCTTGGGAAAGGCGCGCGAGCAAAGGCGAAGTTGCAGCGATCCGTTTTTCGGCCAGATTTTTTGGATGCATTATCCTTGCAAACATACGTGCCCATTTCGCAATGCCGTCCGACGCGCCGGAATTAAGAAGAGCCTGGCTCGAAAAATCATATCCGGCAAATAGCTCGTCAGCACCTTCGCCTGCCAGCACAACCTTAAATCCGGCATCGCGAACAGCACGGCTCAGCTGAAAACGTGCCGCTCCGTGGGCATTGTAGTGGATCATCTCGCCTCGCCAAACTGACTCCGTAAATACATCCGCAAAATCCTGTGCTTTTACTGAGATCGGCGAGAAATCAGCGTTTGCAAACTCCGCCGTCAGCCGTGCAGGCAGACTTTCGTCAAAATCCGGATGGTCAAACGCGATGGTAAATGCCGTGAGTTTATTTTCGGCACGTGCCGCCGCGAGGCCTAAAACCGCAGACGAATCTACACCGCCGCTCAGGTAAAATCCGACCGGAACATCTGCCCGCATACGCAGCTGCACCGCTTCATCAAGCATATATCGAACCTTTTCGATGCAATCTGATTCCGAAATATGCTGATGCGGAGCATTTGCACGCGGATAATCGACGTCCCAGTAACGCTTGATCGTGAGCGATCCGTGTCGGGCGGTCAAGTAATGTCCGGGTGGAACTTGCTTGATGTTTTTGAACAGACTACGGTCTTGATCGACCGAAAAATATAGATTCTGAAAGACAGATTCCTCATCCCAAGCCGCCGCAACTCCCGCCGCAAACAGGGCTTTGACCTCCGACGCAAGATAGATCGTGCCGCCGACCTGTGCATAAAAAAGCGGCTTGATTCCAAAGCGGTCTCGGGCGGCAAAGAGCGTCTCGTTTTCCTCGTCCCAGATCGCAAACGCAAATTCGCCTCGCAGGTGTTCGAGACACGCGGCACCGAGATCCTGATATAGATGCAGTGCGATCTCGCTGTCCGACCGCGTGGTAAACACGTGTCCGCGTGCCTTAAGCTCACGCGTTATCCGCTCGTAATCGTAAAACTCTCCGTTGACGATGATATGCACGTTGCCGTCTTCGCTGGCGATCGGCTGCGAACCTGTCGCGGCGTCGATGATCGTGAGCCTTGCGTGACCGAGCCCGATGTTGCCTTTTGGGCCGATCCAAGTCCGCTGATCGTCGGGCCCGCGCGAGATCATTGCGTTCACGGCTCGCCGGAGCGGCTCTTGAGCGACCGGCTTATCGTTTGAAAAAATGGCAACAATCCCGCACATATATTATGGTTGTGGAGCTAAAATCGCCTCACCGTTTTGACAGCCAAACGTCATCAGCGGAATGAAGTTGCTGACCGTCGGGCCTCCGTTCGGGTCGATACGGTCCAGAGACGAGTAAACATCCGTCACGCCTGACGGTTTTACGTTGCGGCAATAACGTTCCGCAATACGCGTTATCAAACTCTCTCGAAATTCCGCCCTGTATTCCGGCGGGACTCTGTGCCAAGTGATGCCGCTCATATAAAACTCAAGCAAAGTGCCGCGTGTCGATTGTAAAAACATCTTTTTGGGAGCAATCTCGCGATCCGGCTGCCCGTCGATATGCTCGATTATCTTGTGACGGACTATGTAGTTCCGGTCGTCGATCCAATTAAATAATTGATATTGCTGAGCGAGACCCATCAACCAAAGAGCACCGAAAAATGTAAATTGCGTCGTCCCCAGGCCTTCGTAGCGACTATCCGCTTGCGACCCCACGGGCAATTGCTCTCGCGTCGGCGTTCGCCAATGCGGCAGTACGATCGAGCTTATCATTGCCAGTGTCAGCACCGTCACCATAAACATAGCGGCGAAACCTGCGAACCCTATCCGGTTATCTGTTTCCTGCATCGTGAGCGTTGTGCCGCCTCTCTGTATCCAGTCCATCAACTCTTCGCGAAAGATCAAGACGATCGTCGCCGCACACGCAAAGTTTGCAAATGGAATGTCCAGCGTTGCAACCGTGCCGATATGCAGAGCGATAAATCCGGCGAGCAGTGCATATTTCACTAGATTACCTTTCGGCAGAATAAACATCAGGGCAAACAGCGGCTCGAGTACGAGCGTCGCATAATCGAGTATCTTTAACGCGGGCAGATGCTGCGGCCCCCAAAATTCGTGACCGTATGAGATCGGCAGTTTGAATATCACGTAAAGAGCTGTGCCGTCGAGCCACATCGGGCTCGTCCATTTCCAGAGTCCGGTTACGATGTAGAGCAGGGCCAGATTCCAGAAAAAGCAACGCAGGACAGTGCCCGGAACCTTGACCGTTTTCCAAGTTTCCCGAGCCGTACCTCGATCTCTGATCCAGTCTTTGAGAATGAGCGTGCGTCCGGTC
>JAYVOS010000141.1:0-2132 GCA_043757775.1 Chloracidobacterium sp.
CCACACGGGCTGCGTTGTAATAGACCCATCCGAGGTTTGCGTAGTCGATTGGGTTATTCCCGATACGAACCGCCTCTTCCATTGCCTTGACGGCTACCGGCCATCTACAGACGACAAATTTCGATTGATTGATCGGACATTGCTGGCCGATGACAAAACCCTGCTTGCTGTAAAGATCAGCGGCTACGTCTTTGTTAAAATCTTTCGTCCGCGTGTAAAACAAAGCCGCAAGACGATAGTTAGCTTCGGCGTTGTTGTAATCCTGAGCCATACGATAGGCCTCAGCCAAACCTGCAAATGCTTCCCAATTGTCATTTCTCAACTTAACAGCCGAGTTGTAAGCATTGACCGCCTCAGGATAATTCCCCGTCTCAAATAACGCTGCTCCTAGGCCTACCATTGCGTCAAAATACGAAGGCCTGAGCTTGACCGCCATAAGATATTCCGGGATCGCTTCCTTTGGTCGCTTTAACTTAACCAGCAGTTCACCAGCGTTATAATAAGCCTCAGCGTAGGTCGTATCGAGCGTTTTGGCTTTTTGAAAAGCCGCCAGGGCTTCGTCGATCCTATTCTGTGAGGTGCGGATCAAGCCTAGGAAAAATTGTGTTTCAGCATTCGTCGCCGAAATAGCGAGAGCCTTTGAAAGCAGTTCGTCCGCTTTCGCAATGTCACCCGCCTGGAAATAGAGGATGCCGAGCGGAACGTAAATTTCTGTCAGATTTTTATCTGCACTTAATGATTTCTCGTACGCTGCGATAGCCTCACTTTGTTGATCAAGCGAGTTATAAACCTCTCCTAGCCCGAAATACGCAGCGGCATTTTTAGGATCAAATTTAAGAGCTTCGAGAAACATGCCTTTTGCCGAATCGCCTTGATCTTTGGCCAAAAGTTCATTGCCCTTCAATGCAAGAGCCTCGCTGTAACCAGTCCTAGCGGTCACATTTTTGTCATCCAGCCGAACGGCTTCCCTAAAGAAATCGAAGGATTGATCATAATCGCCTTTCTCGACATAATATTCACCAACGCCGGTAAAGAGTTTAGATGCCTGTGCCGGAGGCAGCGATTTGCCGGGATTGGGACCTAGTTTGGTTGGATCGACGATCTTGGCTCGGTTAGGTTTGGGTGTGGTCTTAGCGAGAGTTAGATATTGTTTTTTGATCTTAGCCGCACTGGCCATCTGAGCCTCTTTGCTTCGGGTCGGCCTTACGGCGACACGTTTCGACGAAGATCTCGACGAGCTGCGAAATACAAAAATGCTTGAGCTACCGGAAATGCTGCTCACCGCGACCAGATCCTGTGCAGCTATAGGGATGCTTGTCATCCAAAAAGCCGCGATCAGCAAGCCCGCAGTTGCGACTCGCAATTTCCATATTTTATTAAGCATTCTTTATCCTCTCGCCAAAAACCAAATTTTCTATTTCCACAATACTATAAGCCTTGTATTTGATGCGCAAACTTTCTCGATACGTTTACTGATTATTCTTGCCCTTTTGTGCAGCTTAATATAAATTGAAATTTACCAACTACTAAAAAGTTGAGAGTAGAAAGTAAAAAGTCGAGAGAAGCGTGACTAATGTTTCTGCACTTTTCACTCTCAACTCTACACTCTCTACTCTGAAATAAGGAGAACTTGCCGAAAATGAAAGCATTTACTACTGAGAACATCAGAAATCTGGCTGTCATTGGTCACGGCGACGCAGGTAAAACCCAGCTCGTCTCAAGCCTGCTTCACGTCGCCGGATCATCACCACGCTGGGGGAAAGTTGACGAAGGATCGACCATCACCGATTACGACGAAGACTCTATCGAACGAAAAGTCTCGCTCAACAACAATTTTGCCCACCTCGAATACAACGACACAAAAATGAATCTGATCGACACGCCCGGCTATGCCGCGTTCGTCTCGCACGCACGACCCGCTCTGCGAGTGGCCGATTGTGCTCTTGTCGTCGTTGACGCGGTTCACGGCATCGAGGTCCAGACAGAAAAGACATGGCAATACGCAAACGAATTTCTGCTGCCGCGTTTCATGGTCATCAACAAGATCGACAAAGAAAATGCCGATTTTGCTCACGCTCTTGAGACAGCGGCCGACAGTTTTGCCCGTTCGATAGTGCCGTTTACCCTACCTA
>JAYVOS010000142.1:0-7792 GCA_043757775.1 Chloracidobacterium sp.
ATCATCCGCCCTATCTATTTCACAATCCTAACATCGCACACCATTCTTGCCGCTCTCATTGGCCCGTTTGTAATTATTACGCTTCGACGCGGTCTGAAAGGCATGTATGAAAAGCACAAGAAACTCGCTCGCTATGTTTTTCCAATTTGGCTATATGTCTCGATAACAGGCGTTGTTGTGTATGTACTGTTATATCAAATATATCCTGCACGTTGACTTGTGATTTACATTGACAGTTGAAAGGATAAGAATTATTATCGCAATCATAATTAGATAACGAATCCGCATACAGCAGCGAGACGAAATATATCGCAGTTGTTATTTAAGGAGATATTTGTGATGGAATTCTGGCAGATAAATGTGCGAGTGGCCATTTTGGTTCTAATCGTTTTAGGATGTCAATCGTGGACGGCGGCTCAGCAAAACGGCAAAGATGAAACGACACAGATCACTGCCGATGATTTTCCTCGAACTCGAGATTTAACAGGTGACAGTAATATCGCTAACGGCAAAACAGTATTTATATTTAAGGGTGAGAAAAAGCCTACTTTTCAACTCAAACGCACAACGCCACGCATCAAATATATTCCGGCGAAACCCGCTACAGCAAAAACCACCGCAGGAAATTTGAGCTTTAATCTGCCGATCGACAATAAGTCGGCTATGGGTTGGAAAAAGCTTGGCGTGACTATATGGCGTTTAGAGCCTGAGATAAAAGGCAAGGCTGCCGACGGCGAAGTCGCCAGGCTGCTTGTGCAGGATGGCGGCACAAGTAAAGAATACACTCCGCAGAGAGTAGCGGCGGACACCGAATTTAAGCTAGGGGACAAGTTGCGGCTTTCATTCGAATCACCCGGAGCGGGCTATCTATATGTTATTGATCGTGAAATTTATGCCGATGGAAAGGTGGGTGAGCCGTACCTGATTTTCCCTACTCTTTCGGCTCGCGGTGGCGACAATCGCGTGCAACCCGGAGCAGTTATTGATATTCCGGGGCAATCAGACTCGGTTCCTTATTTCACCTTAAAGTCGAATAACAGTAATTGGCGGGGAGAATTGTTGACCGTAATTGTCTCGCCCATGTCTTTGGCAGGTATTGGACTTCCGGACAAACCATCACCCATTTCCGCTGCTATGGTTGCCGCTCTTGAGGATAAATATCTGAAACCTGCCGACGAATATGATCAAAAAGGAAGTGCTGGTCAAAGCTACACCAAAGCCGAAAAGGAAGCTGGTGGCATCGGAACGCGGCAACTGACCCAAGACGACCCATTTCCGCAAACCGTCTATAGAGTCAAGACACGGGCAAAAGAACCGATGCTTATTAATCTTAATTTATCCCTTAAGTGACTATCTAAGAACCATAGTTATATAACAATACACTCCTATAGGAGCAAAGGAAATGAAAAAGGGGCTAGACAAGTTAAAGATCATAATTGCGATTTTTGTCACTATTCTCTTAGCCGGTACAGGATGTATTGCGTTAGCCCAATTGCCCGATTCGCGGCCTTTGACCATCGAGAAACCAATCGATAGGGAATTAAAAGGTGACGAATTTCATTCCTATAGTCTCTCACTCCAAGCCGGACAATTTCTCAACGTGGTTGTCGAACAAAACGGCATTGATGTAGTTGTTGCTCTTTTCGATCCAAAAAATCAAAAAATTGTCGAAGTGGACAGCCCCAACGGCACACAGGGGTCTGAGCCTATTTCAATTATTATTGCGACGACAGGAACTTATCGTCTTGAGGTTCGCTCACTTGAAAAGACCGCAGCCCCGGGGCATTACGAGGCCAAAATTAAAGAATTACGGACTGCAACTGAAAAAGATAAAACCACTCTTGCCGCCCAATTATTATTTGCCGAAGGTGAGCAATTGCGTTTGAAAGGGACATCCCAATCATTACGAGATGCGGTAAAAAAATATGAGGCTACTTTGCCATTTTATCATTTGAATGGTGACAAACTGAGCGAGGCTATTGCACTCAACAATATCGGCGTGTCTTACCGTGACCTTGGGGAAAGACAGAAAGCCCTGGATTATTATGCCCTTGCCTTGCCGATCGCTGCCGCCCTGGGTAGCAAAGCCAACGAGGCGACGACTCTAAATAATATTGGTTTGGTATATGGCGAACTGGGCGAGAATCAAAAAGCACTTGAATATTATGCTCGGGCATTGGTCGACCTCCGTGCTGTTAAAGACGTTGACGGAGAGGCCAATACACTTAATGGGATCGGAACAATATGTTGGAATCTTGGTGAACTGCAAAAAGCCATCGAATATCTAACTCAGGCATTACCGCTTCGTCGAGCAGCCGGAAACCAAGGCGGCGAGGCCGACACGCTCAATAATATCGGACTGATCTATTATGACCTAGGTGTAAATCAAAAAGCTCTGGATTACTATGATCAGGCTTTGTCGCTTTATCGCGCCATAGGAGATCAAGCCGGTGAAGCCACCACCCTGACCAATGCTGGCTTGATTTATCACGATTTAGGTCAGCGTCAAAAAGCACTGGAATACTATAACCTGGCTTTGCCGCTAAGACGTGCCGTAGGAAACAAAAGTCGGGAAGCTGACACTCTCAATAGCATAGGTGGCGTTTATCGCGATATGGGCGAAAAGCAAAAGGCTCTGGAATTTTTTAGCCAAGCTCTCCCTATTTATCGCTCCGGCGGTAACAAAGACCGTGAAGCGATTGCCCTCAATAATATAGGCCTTATCTATTCAGATTTAGGACAGCGGCAAAAAGCCTTAGACTACTTTGTGCAGTCGATGCCCCTGCGTCGTCTGTCCGGAACCCGCCGGGGGGAAGCGACAACACTTAACAGTCTTGCATACGATTGGAATCTGGCAGGCAATGCCAGATTCGCGGCATTTTACGGTAAGCTATCTGTAAACAACTACCAAGTTTTAAGGTCAAATGTGCAGGGTCTTGATAAAAACCTGCAAAAGACGTTTCTCAAATCAATTGAGAAGCCATATCGCAGTCTTGCCAATGCTTTGATTGTCCAGAAACGATATGGTGAAGCTCAGCAGATACTCAATTTGTTTAAGGATCAACAATTTTTCGATTTTAGATCTGACAAACCTTTGGATCTACTGGTCATGACGCCCCGCGAAGCCTCATTAACTGCTAATTTCAATCAAAAGATCGAGAGTGTTGTTGCTATCATACGCGAGTCTGACGATCTGATCCACAATATCGGAGAGCGACAGCCTACAATTGACGAAGCGGCTAAGTTAAAGGTATTAAATGGAAAGCTTATTTCTGCGAACGAGGATTATAGGGCTTTTCTGAAAAAAGCTGAAATGGAGTTTGCGGCACCGCTCGATGAAAGGGACAAGGTTTCTGAAGTGGCGGATCTAGGGACGATGCAGGCGGCTCTACGCGAGACTTCGCGTTCGACAGGGCAAAAAACTGTGGCGGTATATACGCTGGTGGGTGATGACGGGTTTAGGACGCTGCTGGTGACGGCTGATAGCATTACATCGGCTGCGTATGCGATCAAGGGTAAAGATCTGAACACAAAAGCACTTGAGTTTTGGAAACTGCTGCGGACACCGAAGTATGACCCGAAATATGCAGCGAAAGAGCTGTATGATATCGTCTTCGAACCTCTCATCGACAAACTGCCGAAAGATACAAAGACTATTCTCTGGTCACTAGACGGCAATCTGCGTTATGTGCCGATGGCGACGTTATTTGACGGTAAACAGTATCTTATTGAACGGTATCAGAATGTTGTTTTCACGAGGGCTAATAAGGAGCAGATGATGCGGGAAGTGGACAATGGACGCATCGGAACAGGGATGGGGAGCAGCGAGGCTCATAAGGTAGTGCTTGGAGCTAACAGCTTCAATGCGTCTGCTCTGCCATCTGTCAAGACAGAGCTTGGACGCATATTTCGGCAGGACAGCCGCGGTGTGTTGAAGGGCGACGTTCTACTCGATGAGCGGTTTACAAAAGTCGCTATGCTTGATGCGTTAAAAACTCGAAAACCACTCGTCCATATCGCTTCGCATTTCCGGTTTGTGGCGGGCGATGAGGCTAATTCGTTTTTACTGTTGGGCGACGGTACGCCGTTCACGCTCGATGAGATGAAAAATCAGAAAGACTTGTTCGGCGGAGTTGAGTTGTTGGTACTTTCGGCATGTCAGACGGCGGCGCAGCGGCCCGATGCGAACGGTCGCGAGGTTGATGGGTTTGCGGAATTGGCCCAAAGACTCGGTGCGGGTGCGGTAATGGCCTCATTATGGGAAGTCTCTGACAATAGCACAGCCGAATTGATGACAAGGTTTTATCAAGATTATACAAAAACCGGCGAAAACAAAGCGGCGGCGATCCGAAAGGCTCAGCTTGCGCTTTTGAAAGGCGAGTACGGGACATTTTCGACAGAAAACCGCCAGTTGACTCAAGACGCCGCAGAAGCCGAAATAGGCATCAAGATTATTCCGGGAAAGCTGCACTTATATAAATCAAATCCCAACCAGCCGTTCGCACATCCGTTCTTCTGGTCGCCGTTTATTCTGATCGGTAACTGGAAATAATATGGCCCATCTATAAATATAAGATAACCGACGAGATATAAATCTCCGATTTACCCAACTTTTTTCCGTTTCGCTGCATCATAGCTCTTGAAATGGACCAGTAATGGTGTTACAATTTCATTGTTGAAAAGTTGATCACCGAAGCCGTTTCGTAATGGAACGACGCGGGGGAACCAAAGTTTTCGTTATTTATGCGAAAACAGGGGCGAGGCGGTTCGCAAAAAACCGCGGGGATAATCTTTCGTTCCTAGCCCGTCAGCTAACCTCGTAGGTGTGGCAAGGAAGTTACAGGTAGAGATCAAGCCGAAATGGCGTGATTTTCGAAGTTCTTTGAGCTCTACTATTCAACACTTGAAGCAGACATCCGGTCTTCTCAAAGAGGAAAGAGCCGCTAAGTATTTAGCGGCTCTTTTTTGTCTTTATTGATTATTTCCGTTAACGGATAGTCGTCATCGGCAACATCTTGACCGTCTTTAATACGATCTTGTCATCAGGATCGAGCACCACCTCATTCGGTTTTGTTGCCGAAGAGATATTGAACGTCTCCACCCGTTTAGTGACATTGATCTGCTGAGCTTTCACGCCATTTATCTCGACGTCCATCGGCAGGCGAAATGCCTGCGGAGACAATGCGTCAAATTTCTGTAGCTGCGAGATCGTCAAAGTCAGCTTTTTGGTTCGCGAATTATAGACCTGCTTAACCGACAGCTTTGGAGCTCCGACATCATAGACCCACTGGTCAAAAAACCAGGCTAAATCCTGCCCGGATGTTTCTTCCATCGCCTTTTTCAGATCGGTTGTTTCGACGTTGCCGAATTTATGACGATTTAGATAGATGTTGATGGCTTTCCAAAACTTTTCGGTCCCCACTTGCTCACGCAGCATGTGTATAACGGCCCCGCCTTTGTGATAAGTTACAGATGCATCCTCAAAGAGTCCTGCAACGTTATCAGCCGTCCGATTGAACAACCCGTATTTTTTCTTAGTGATCGAATCGCCGACCATAAACTCCCCGGCATCCGAACGGATTTTACGCATATAATCTTCGCGACCAAAAACTTTCTCGCGATACGCCGCCTCCATATATGTCGCAAATCCCTCGTTGAGCCACAACTCGGCCCAATTCTTACACGTCAGCATATCGCCGAACCAAGAGTGTGCAAGCTCGTGCGAGACCAGATCGGTAACGATGCTCTTGCCGAAATCAAAATCCGCCATAAAAATCTCGTTGTCGTTCATCGTCGTCGCGGTGATGTTTTCCATTCCGCCAAACTGAAACTCCGACACGACAGTCTGATCGTATTTGTTGTAGGGAAACGGCACACCGGTTAGCTCTTCATAAACGCGGATCATGTTTTTTGTGTCACCAAATGCTTTCTTGCCCGTCTCTTCTTTACCCGGATAAACATAAAACCCGAGCGGAATGTCCTTATATTTATCATCAACACGCGAGTATTTGCCGACTACAAATGAAACAAGATACGTCGAATGCGGCACGGGCATTTTATAATGCCATGTCACGGTTCCGTCAGCATTGTCGGCCTTACCGAGCAACTCGCCATTTCCGATGGCGGTCTCGTCTTTCTGGGCGGTGATGTATTCCTCGGTCGTCGCTTTGTCGCTAGGGAAATCGAACGAAGGGAACCAGTGCTTGTTCTCATCCGCCTCACCCTGCGACCAGATCTGCGAAGAATGATTCACTTGATTGTTGCTTGTATTAGCCGGCCGGAAATAAACGCCCTTGCTCGGTACAGTGCTGTACTTCAAACGTATCGAGATCACGTCATCAGGCCCGTAAGCCTTATTGAGTGTGACTATGACCTTGCCGTTTGCAGTCTTAAATTGAAGGTCGGTGCCCTCCGGATCTAGCTTGACCGAATCGAACGCCAGATCGACCGCATCTAGCTCGACACTGCGAAAGTCCGCCTTCAACGGCTTCAGCGTTACCGTCGTGTCGCCGAAAACCTTCTTTTTAACAGCGTCAAAGCTCACTCGTACGATGTAATGCTGAGCATCGAAAGTCTGCGGACGGTTAAAGTCAGGCCGCACGACCTGAGCGAATGAGGAAAAAGCCGCAACAATGATCATTGCGGCTGAAAATGTGACATATCTTGCGCTTTTCATATTGTTTAGCTGCTACGGTTTCAGATATTTCTTAAACCAATCGATTACATTGCCATACCAAAACTCCGAGTTCTGCGGTTTCAATATCCAGTGGCCTTCGTCAGGGAATACTATTAGTTTCGAATCTATGCCCTTGAGTTGCAGCGTAGTATAAAGCTGCAGGCTCTGATCGTAGGGCACTCGGTAATCGAGTTCACCGCAAGTCACGAGCGTGGGTGTCGCGAAATTCTTTGCAAACTTATTCGGCGACCATTTGTTATAAAGCACAGGGTTTTCCCAAGGCATTCCTTTAAATTCCCAGTTTACGAACCACAATTCTTCGGTCGCGGTGGCCATGCTTTCAAGGTTGTAAACGCCCGCGTGCGAGACAAACGCCGAGAACTTAAATCTCGGGTCATTGTTGTGCCCGATGAGCCAATCGACCATGTATCCGCCATAACTTGCACCTGCCGCACCGATCCGCGTCTTGTCGATGTAGGGTTTTTTAATGACATCCGCGACACCGTTTCCAATATCGACAAATGCTTTGCCGCCCCAGTCGCCCGAAATATCATTTACAAACTTCTGCCCATAGCCCGTCGAACCACGCGGGTTCGGCATAAAGACCACATAGCCCTGATTTGCAAATATCTGCGGGTTCCAGCGGTAGCCCCAACTGTCGTTAAACGCACTCTGCGGCCCTCCGTGGATAAGAACGATGAGCGGATATTTTTTTGCAGGGTCAAAGTTCGCAGGTTTGACGATAAAGCCGTGGATCTTTTGCCCCAAGGCTCCTGTCCATTCAGTCTCCTCAGCCTTCTTTAATCCAAAAGATGCAAGGGAATCGTTGTTGACGGTCGTCAATGCCTTTAAGCCGCTGCCGTCAGTGTTGACGCTCATTATCTCCGCAGGTGCGGCGATGCTGCTCGAAACAAAGACAAGCGTCTTTCCGTCCGGTGAAATATTGAGATTGCTAGCAAAAGCTCCGCCAACCACCATTTCAACATGCGGGGCAATGCGATCGATCGGAAGACTAAAGATCGGGGCGTGCCCGCGTTCGCCGGCAGTAAAATAGACCGTCTTGCTGTCGGGCGAGATCGTCATTTCATCGACCTGTTGATCAAACGAAACCGACAG
>JAYVOS010000143.1:0-7776 GCA_043757775.1 Chloracidobacterium sp.
CCTAGTCCACCATCGAAACGCCTTCGAAGCGAAAATTGAGCCGCATGATAGTTAGAATCTCCCGCATTATCAAGATACGTGATCACACCGAACTGCTGATTCGCACGAAGCTTCAGAGCAAGTGTCGTATTCTCAATTCTCTCTGCGAACGATCCCGCATTGTTTAGCTGTAATTCAGTAAGAGTAGTAGAGGAATTAACGAACGCTGCCGTCAAGACGCCCGAAGTTACAACTCCAATTGGAGTACCTGTCACCCCAACCGGGCATCCCGTACCGGCGGCCGCACAGCCCTGAGCAATATTACGCTGCATTGCAATAAAATCAGTAAGGATCGGATCGGTATTGATCTGATTACGATTTCCCGCGTAATAAAGATGTGCCCCGCGACGACCCACATAGGCAGCCTGCATGACCATCTTCCACGGCAACTCACGCTGCCAACTAAAGCTCCATTGATGGACATTTGGCAATTTCATTTCGGGGGCGAAAACCGTAATTCCAGGAGAATTTGAATTTAACTGTACTTGGGGAGTAAGAAAAGCCGACGGTTTAAGAGTTGGTGCCGCAAGAGTCTGTGGAAAACCACCCGCGATAGTGGTATTAGGGGCGGTAGCGCAACCCGTAGTTGTCGCCCCTCCTACAACTGATGAGCATAGCAGTGTCAACCCCGGAACCCTGCTTGCCGCCGATGTGATCTGAAATGTTGAAATCGGGTCAAATGCAATTCGATAACCAAGTCTAAAAACACTTTTGCCGCTTTCACCAAAAATATTTTTTAGGAATTCATTCTTAAATTCTGGCCCCCATACCAAGCCGACACTTGGGCCAATATTCCTTTTACTTATTTTGTACCAACCGTCAGCCTTAACAAACGTGACCGGCGTGCCACCGAGTATGTTTGATGACGGAACGAATGTCTGATCTTTTCCGGTATTGCCCGCTGGATTTATTTCCCACCGAGCTCCATAACTCAATGTAAGATTATTTCTTACTTTCCATTCGTCTTGAAGATAAAAGTTAAACTGATTGGCTTTAGTCAACCCTTCGAATAGAGTCGCTTTGTTGCCATTGAGATACGGCAAAAATGCATCGGCTGCAAAATCTGCTACAAAAGTCTGCTGAATGCGTGCCGGTGTACCTAACAGATTGTTTATTGTCGACAACAAATTACTGTTATCGGTACTGTTGATTCCGACAGCGGCAGCAAATCCGACCGGTGGCCTGATTGTCGCACTCATCGAGATCGTTGGCCCACCCAAACTTCTTCGATCCTGATGCCTATAAAACCTTAAATTTAGTCCGGCTCCAATAACATGCGACCCACGCACAATAGTAATGTTATCGATAAACTGGGGAGTAAAAATCTCACGCTGCGTTCGCGCGGTATTAATGTAAGGTTCACTTATCAAGTTGTAATCAACCGATGACACATTTGGAAATTTCGGATTAGCTTCGCCTTGCGTAAAGAGAAAATTAAATTTTGAATATCCAAAACGGAAATCATTTGTAATGTACGGCGAAATGTTTCGGCGCCACGCGGTAACAAGGTTAGACGTCTTTCTGTAAACTTCGCCGAGCGGTGCGAAGCCTGGAAAAACCTGAGGCCGACCATTGAGTGGGTCGCCTTTTAGAGTATTGTAATCGGAGTACAGGTAGCGTCCAAAAATACTATTGTTCTCATTAAAATTATGGTCAATTCGAACATTATAGGCAGGACCCCGAATCGAAGTAGGAGGGTTCCACAAATACCCGCCTGTATTAAGACCATCGCCAAACGCAAACGAATTGGGTGCAGGCAACGTGCTTAAATAGGACCCAACAGCAGTGTCAAAAGTAGTTCCAACCGGGCCATTTGTGAGAATATTGTAACTTTGTACACATCGCAGTTGTCCAGGCAGGGTACATGCAACCACGCCAAGATCCGCCCGGAGAGCACCGGTAGTTGAATTAACTAACAATGGAGAGTTTCTCGTAATGGTGGAGCCTGAAATGACAAGCGGATTGGCAGGATCGGGAATCCAATATCGAAATACACCCCCCTTTGCTGCTGCTGTATAAATTGAGGGCACCCCAAAGGTTTGGTCGATCGGTTGTGTGAAATCAACCTTATTTTGCTGCCAGCTACCGAAAAAGAATGTTTTTTTCTTAATTATAGGACCACCGATTTCAACGCCGTATTGACCGAGTTTTATCTGGCGTTTTGCCTGGTTCTGCGCGTTCGCAAAGAACTCAGTCGAATTAAAACGAGAGTCTCGAAGATAATAGAAACCTGTTCCGTGGATAGTGTTTCCACCGGATTTAGTGGAAAGCCCGATGGAGGCACCGCTGTTTCGTCCTTCCTCGGCAGTAGCGTTATTTGTGGTTACCTTAAATTCCTGGACATTATCAGGATTAAGACGATAAAGATTTGAGACCGGATTTGGAACCGACGATTCATTTGCATCAATGCCGTCTATGGTCACGTTAAAAGCTCTGTCACGAGAACCATTTATATGGACACCTGAGCCGGCTCCACCAAAAGACCGCTGAACTACACCGGGTTCGAGCAAGAGCAATGACAACGGATTTCTACCATTCAAAGGTAAGGTCTCGATCGTCCGTTGATCGATAACATTTCCAATGGTTGCGGTATTTGTCTGAACTGCAAGCCCTTCTGCTTGAACAGTCACAGTCTCTGAAACATTTCCGACACCTAACGATACATCAACGTTTAACGGTGTATCGACCTGAACAATGTTACCGGTACGTACGGATCTCTTAAAACCCGTCTGCTCAATGGTTATCGTGTATTTACCTGGTTGTATCGAGGCAAACGAATAGACACCGCCGGACGTTGTTACCCCAGTAGAAGAAAGACCGGTAGATTCGTTGGTGATGGTAACCTTCGCACCTTCAAGCAAGGCTGCGTTAATATCTGTAACGACGCCGCCAATTCGTGAGGTTCCTCCCTGAGCTACCGCAAAAGAGACAGATAAGAACAAGACGGCTGTCAGCATAAATGCTGTAAAAATAATGCTTCTTTTCATTTTTTCCCTCCCAAGAAAATTGATAGATATAGCTATGCCTGATGAATATCGTTTTTTTTTGTGAATTTACTGATGAAATATAACACAGTTTTACCAAACTGCTAATTAAAACAGCTGGTAATTTACATTTTTCGTCAATTTATTTCTTAAATTGGAGGATCGAGCCTTTGGCACCGACGGCCCAGCCGTATTTTTTGTCCATGTAGAGGCCGTAAAGCCTTTCGCGGGTATTGCTTTCCTGGCGGATCCAGGTTTTGCCTTTATCGTTTGACCGGAGAATTGTACCGGAATAGCCGACTGCCCAGCCGTTTTTGTCATCGGCAAAATCGACACGCATAAAGGTGTCTTTCAAATTGGTGCCGACCTTTCCCCATGTCGCCCCGCCATTTTCCGTGCGGAGTATGGTTCCCTGTTTTCCGACGATATAGCCCTCTTTGCTGTCACGAAAATCGACGTTGTAGAGTGGCAATGCGGTGCCGGACGATTGTGTTGACCAGGTGTTCCCTTCATCTGTAGAGGCGAGGATGAGACCGCCGTCACCGACGATCCAACCCCGTTGATTACCGTCGAAATCAAGATGAAAAAGCTCGGTCTTTGACGGAACAGCGATCCGTCGCCAAGTATCGCCGCCGTCCTCAGTTCGCATCACAAGCGAATCCACGACTACCTCGTCATTGCCGCTTTTTCGCAGTACCGAGCCGATGACATAGCCGCGTTTTTTATCGGAAAAGCGAATACTGAGAAATTCTGGACGTGCCGAACCAAATTCGCCTGTGCGGTAGATGCGTGTCTCTTGCCACGAGCGGCCCGCATCGCGGGTTATATACATCTTGCGGCCGGCAACGAGATAGCCATTATCGTCATTGCGAAAGTAGATCTCGTTGATCGTCTCGGTCGTGTTGAGCGGATATGGCACCCACGACTTGCCACCATCGTTCGTCGATGCGAGATAGCCGTTATCACCTGCGATCCAGCCCTTGTCAGAACCGGTAAAGAAAACGGCGATGAGATCCGTCTGGGTGTTTGCCGAACGCAGTATCCAACCGCTCTGAGCAAAAGCCAAAGAAAATAGCCCGCAGATCAATATCAACAACATTAGACCAAGAATTTGTTTCGCCTTCATATACCCCTTGCATCCAACCAAAAAAGGTGATCTCCGACAATTAGAATAATCTTTCTATTGGCGGAAATCACCTTATCCGATGTTATTGTTCGTTAACAGGTTTGCTCCATTTATGACTTGGCAATACGGTAAACCTTGCCTTTCCATACAACCACAACCTGCTCACCTAGCGAGAGATACGGTGCGAGTGCCGGTTCTTGTTCGATAAGTTTGAAATACTCATCGCTTGCAAATTTTATTGTCATCTCAGAAAGTTTCGCAGCAGCGGAATAATCCGAATCGACCCACGCGCCATTCTGGCTGATAAAGCTCTTGTTGGCGACAAATTGATTATTTACCGAATTGGCGACAATTATCTGTTCTGCGTCGTCTTTATCTACTCCCGAGATGAGCGTCGTATTGCTCTGCATTGAGTTTTGCTGGACACTCAATTTAACTGCGCCGGAACCGCTCTTTTCTTCTGCTTTTTTTGCCCCCGCACGCATCATGTCAGCTGCCATAGGCGCGTCACGCCGGACATTCGCCACACTGCCGTCAGTCGCGAGATAGGACGTATATGGTGTCACCAAACCGTAACGCGTACCGAGTTCGACTACCTCTTCGCGTGTCTCTTTGGTTTCGCCATTTGAGCGGATCTGCTCTAATAGCCAACCGACGCGGCGGCTCGCCCATAACCGCGGTAAGAAATTATTTTCATCTGAGCGTGACGGGAAATCGAGATTTGTGTAATTAAACGTGCGGCTTTCTTTGCCTGCCTTTCCGGTCAATTTGAGCGTGATATTTTTGAGATCATTAGTGTTTTTATAACGACCGATGACCGTCATCTGCATCCCGCGGAAAAGATCTGTGAGCTTACGCGGATAAATGTAGTCCGCCAACAGGGGTCCAAAATCAAGATCGAGGTCGGCTAGGACCGGCGAACTGACGCGCGAAAAGAAATTTGAGACCTTTATCTCTAGATCTTCTTTCGGCTGAATATAGTCTGAGATACCAGCATTTTCGGAACCGATCTTATCGAGCAATGTCGTGTTTACGTCATACCCGAAACCGAAAGGAAAGATACGAATATCCAATTTTTTTGCATCTTTTAGATTTGAAATGATCTTATCGACATTGGTTTCGCCGACTGTCGGCAGCCCGTCAGTCATAAAAACTAACATTTTAGGACGGTCGCCGCTTTCAAACTGTTTGAGAGACGCGATCAGCGATTCGTTGATATTAGTACCGCCGGTCGGCTGCAGTTTATTGACGAATTCCTCGCCGCGTTTCTTGCCATCGGCGTTAGCGGCGATCAGGCCGCGTTCCATCAGGTGTTCTTCACCTGCAAAATTAATGATGTTAAATCTGTCGCCGTCTCGAAGAGTATGAATGCCAAATAGCAATGCTTTACGTGCCTTGTCCATCTTGCCTTCGTCGGCCATAGAACCGGACGTGTCGAGGACAAAAACGATGTCTTTATTGACTAACTCTTTCTCTGAAACATTGTCTTTCGGCGAAAGCATCAGCAGAAAATAGCCATCCTTGCCCGGTTCGCGATAAGTGACGAGCGACATCCCAAAATCGTTATTTGAAAGCCCGTAGAAAAGCTGAAAATCGCTATCGTTGCTTTTTGTCTCAAATGAAACTTTAGCCGCAGTTTCGCTTTTCATCTTTGTGTCTATCTGGTGTGTCGGCGAATAGATATTTCGCAGTGCTTCTTTACCTACGATCTCGATCGAGCCCGAAACTGTGCCGAATTTCTGCTGTGCAGTGATGTTTCGTTTGTCATAAATAACATCCTCCATTGGCAGAGGCCGCTGCTGCCAGACGTTGCGTCCTGTTCCGAGAGGATATCGATATGCAACAGTGCCTGATTCGGCTTTTAAGATCTCTGTGTAGGTTAGTTCGAGTTTTTTGTCTGAGTTTGGCGTGATCGGAAATATGGATGCCTGGAACAGGTTTTTTCCTGCGTATTCGAGCAAGCCGGGATCTTTCTGCCGCCGGACGATCTCATCATAAATTCGCCGTGCTTCTTCGCGGCTGCGAACTTCACCGACGAGCTTTTTGCCGTTTTCCCAAATGGCAAATTCCACTATCGACGCAGTCTCAGGTATCGGGAAAAAGTATGTTCCTTCAAGCGTATATGGCGTGTCGTTGCGAAAAATCTGCTCAACGTGTGTCGTCGCGACCTGGCCATTGATCTTGACGTCAAGATTGATCGACTTTACCGGCAGAGCGTTTGGCAGAGGCTGCGGCACAGGCCGCGGCCTGCAAGGGATGGTTTCGCAAAATATTGGAACAATGACCCCTTGAGCGGATATGCTGACGGTAAAAATATATGCGGAAAATGCGATACCGGCGATTGCGGCGATAGATCTAAACTTCATATTTAACTCCTGTATTTTTCGAGCGCGAGGAGATGCACTTTTTGTTTGACATTTAAAGGAACGCCCGGCGTTGTATAATCTTGCATCTTTTGTCCATCTCCGCGTTTGGGTGTAATATTTAGACCTCGTTAACGATATTTACAGGAGCTGTTTATGGTCAAAAAGTTGTCATTGATCGTCATAATGTTAGTTTTGAGCGTTGCTGTTAGTCAGCACGAGTGGGCGCAGTCCCTCGATGGGTCAGTTGACACCATTGATCAGCCATCTGCCATCACCGTCAACCATGTTATTTGGATTTGGTTTGAAAATCGCGAAGATACTCAAATAACTGCTGTCACGGCCCCGCATTTCGCAAGTTTTGCAGCAGCCAACCTCAACCTGACAAATTATTTTGGTGTATCACACCCTTCGCAGCCCAACTATTTGGCAGCGTTTTCCGGTTCTGCTCAGGGCGTAACAGGTGACGCCTATGTCACTTTTCCGGCTTCGACAGATAATCTTGCTAACCAGCTTGCTGCGGCCGGTAAATCATGGCGGCTCTATGCGCAGGGTTATCCGGGCGGATGCTCGGATGCCGTGACATTCCCAGGAGGTGTCGATGGTCCTGGTGTCGCGGGCCAATATGCTCGGAAACATAATCCAGCAATGCCATTCGAAAACGTGCGTCTCACTCCGGCGCAATGCTCAAATATCCAGCCCCTTGCTAATTTTGACCCTACGGTTAATTTCGCATTCGTCGTGCCGAATATGATCAACGACATGCATGATGGTGCTCCCGGACCGGCCACCACACAGGGCGATGCTTTTTTTCAAGCATTCTTGCCTCTGGTCACATCAAGCTCTGATTGGGCCCATACTTTGCTGATCGTGACGTTTGACGAAGGAACTACTGCCAGCGGAGGCGGTGGACATATTTATACGGCAGCCGCAGCACCGTGGCTTACTGCAAGTTCGATATCAACAACCTACAATCATTACAATATGCTGCGTACCACCGAACAGGTCTTTGGCTTGCCATTTCTTGGAAACGCCGCATCCGCAACAACAATGACTGAATTGCTTCCCTTGCCGTCCGCTAATTTGGTCAATGTAACTGGCCGCGTGCTGACACAGACTGGCCGTGGTGTTCGTAATGCTACGGTTTCTGTACTCAGTTCGCAGGGAGTAAAACGGTCGGTATTATCAGGGCCATTCGGTAATTTTGCATTCCCAAACGTCGCTACTGAGATCGTATAGGATTGACCCGTGGCGACGTTTGGGA
>JAYVOS010000144.1:0-2114 GCA_043757775.1 Chloracidobacterium sp.
CAGCGTCCGAGACCGTATAATTGTGGCTCTCGACGTTGAAACTGCTGACGAAGCAAGGGAAATATCGCAGGAATTGTCAGATCAGGTAGGTGCATTTAAGATCGGGCTGCAACTATTTACTGCCGGCGGGCCTGAATTGGTTCGCGAATTTACCAAAGCGGGAACCAAAGTATTTCTCGATCTTAAATTTCACGATATTCCAAACACTGTCGCAAAAGCATCTGTCGAGGCCGCGAGGCTCGGCGTGTGGATGTTTAACATTCATGCCGCTGGCGGCAGCGAGATGATGAAACGAACGGTTGCTGAGGTTGATAATGTTTGTGCGACGGAAAATATCGAGCGTCCTTTAATCATAGGCGTGACGGTTTTGACGAGTTCAAACGATGAGACCATGCATGAGATCGGCTTAGCGAATACAGCATCGGATCAGGTGGTTCGTCTTGCAAAACTTGCAGAAGAATCAGGGCTTGATGGAGTCGTTGCCTCGCCACAAGAGGTCGAGGCGGTTAAAGCTGCCGTGACAAGCATAGATTTTATTGCTGTAACTCCCGGCATTCGCTCGATCTTTGCAACCGGAGACGATCAAAGGCGTGTAACAACCCTGCGGCAAGCTCTGGCCGCCGGCTCGGATCATGTCGTCATCGGTCGACCGATAACCCAGGCCAACAATAAGATCGAGGCTCTTAACAAGATCGTAAAGGAAAGTCTTGCTACCAGTTAATGATAAAGCCCGACAATAAAATTATATTTAGTGATAACCGGTCGAACTGTATCCGGCTGGCTTTAGCCTTGTTAGGCATAGTTATTTTATTTTCAGTGCAGGTAACTGCGCAAGCTTTGCCAAATTCTATATTTAAGATCGGTGAAAAGCTTACTTACAATATCTCATTCGGAAAATTTCCCGATGGCGGTTACGCTGAGCTTTATGTAGTATCTCGCGGAAAACTCGGCGGCAAAGATGTCGTCGAGATCAGGTCCAAAATAAAGACGATGGGCTTGATGAGTGCCGCATTTGTCCAACTAGATGAAAGCCGTACGGTTTTTGCTGCACCTGACAGCGGCTTGCCGATCTATATTCGCCGAACGTCTAACGACGGCCCCTTACCGATCGAGACGATCAATAATTATCTGACAATACCGTCATTTAATCTCGATCTCGTTACACTTATCTATAAAGCGAGAGAAACTGGCGGCACGGGAACATATACGTTTATAGAAGGTGAACAGGTTTATTCGGCATCATTTTTGACAGGGAAATCGGAAAAAATTAAGACCGATGCGGGTGAATTTGATACGATAGTTTCAATTGTGCGCAGTGAATTTTTGACTGCAAATGGCATTCACGACACTAAAATAAATTTCACTGCCGACGATGACCACGTGCCGGTTTTAATACGGTTTAAGACGGTAAAAGGTGAGTTTCGGGCCTCGCTCGCCGGTATTCACATCGACGATCCTGTCCCAACGCCAACTGCAACTCCGAAGCCGACACCTGTGCCAACGCCTATAGTTGCTGCAACCCCACGCCCGACGCCAAAGCCCGTGCAATACGTCGATAATCAACCGCTGCTGCCGGAGCTTGGATTCCGACTCGGCGAGACCCTTGCTTACAGCATAACCTCCGGCAGCAAACCAGTCGCTATCCTGACATTAGAGGCGAAAGAGCGTAAGCAGATCGAGCGAAAAGACAGTCTTTTGCTTACTGCAACAATCACTGGAACCGAACCGGGTAACAAAACATTTGCATTAGGCGATTCGATAAAGGCACAAGTTGATCCCGACACGCTGGCTCCGAGGTCATTTGTTGGCAAATTTAACCCGGCACTTAGCAGCCTCAACCAGACGGTTACTTTTGACTCGAAAACTGGAAATATCTCGTTTGGCGGAGTCGCTCCCGTCGATTCACCGATCGGCACTCACAGCCTGTTGTCGCTTGTTTATGCGATGCGTTCGTTTAATCTAAGGGTCAGCAAAGACTCCAGTAACCCGGTCAATGACACACGCGTGGCTGTCTTTTGGGAGACAAAAGCGTATGTTTTTACATTACGGCCATCGCCTCCGGCTAATATCACTATTAACGGCGAATTGGTCTCTGCCCAGATGATCACGATCAA
>JAYVOS010000145.1:0-7710 GCA_043757775.1 Chloracidobacterium sp.
TGCATCATTCGGCTCGTGCGCGGCGTCTCGGACACAACGTTCCGCAGGTTTCGCTGGGCCTACGAAACGGATCCCCGTTGAAAAGATCAAGTTCGACTAAGAAAAAAGGAAGGGTATGTGAATACACTTCCTTGTATGTTTATAATTTTGAAGATGCGAATTGAGTTTAAGCTGCTACTTTCCTCGCACATTCTTCTTCTACTATCAAATCAACCAGATCGTCGATCGGGTCCTGTTCAAATTCTTGATCGAAATTATCGTCAGTTGACTTCAAAGTATGAGTGTCATCCGGCGGGCCAAAACGATCCAGGTCGGTTCCGCAATCCACGAGGGGTTGTATGTTGTCCTCCTTCTTGTTCATATCGTCTTGGAACTCCTTAAGATACGATCCAAGTTTTGCCGTCACCTCGAAGTGTCTTATTGGCGCCAATTGTTTGAACGCCGATGTAAACGCATTTGAAAGCGCCCACAGACTCCTCGGCCGAAACTCACCCTGCTCCGGGCTGAAGTAATTGTCGTGGACAACCGGTAGCAAATGTCGCGGCATGGATTTTATCCGGCCTTCGATAAACGCCTGGTAAATAAGTAACCTGGCGTCATTGTCGGTCAGCAGAAATCGTCGCATTGACGTGATCCGCTCTTCGAGATGGTCGAATCCGCGATGGATCCGATCGACCGCTATAGAGATCGAATCCCTGAGCGCAAGATTTCGCGTGTGCTTGTGTAGCAGAGGTGTAAAGTCCCCTGTGAATGCCATATTGTCACACACGAATACCCGGTAACCGGCAGTTAACGCAAGCCTCATGGATTTGTCATTTGAATTTCGCAGGCCGATGGAAAACCTTCCCTCAGAAAACTCATTGTTCAGATCCATGACACCGAACATTTTCATGCCGTCTTGTGACACGGCATATTCATCCCTTACGACCGAAACGTGGCGAAAGGACAACGCCTCCTCTAACACCTCGACGATCTCGTAATGCGAGAGCGGCTGGTGAGTTTTCGTCCCTTCCGGAACCGGGATCGTTTTAAGGTCTTCACGTGTGACCATCTTGGCGCCGGAATGCGCGACCAAAACTGAACCTTGTAAGGTCATCTTATTTATCCTCCTAATTGTTTTTTGGTTTTACTGACTGGTGAAATCTTCCGGTGTGTGAATCGTGTCGCTTGAGAGAATAACGTCATCAATAAAGTCATTGACGACATTGCCGCGGCCATTCTCGCGCCACTCTGTCTCTATGGCTCTATGATCGAAGTATTCGATCTGTCCGTCATAAAGAACGGGCATGCGGGATTGCTTCGTTCCCGGAAGACCGAAGTAAGTGACTGCTCCTCCGCAGAGCCGGAGCATCAAGTGATTTGATTGCAGGTAGAGAGTATAGATGTACTCCTCACCGCAATCTCGTGTACCGGCCGGATACAAATAGAATCCACCGGCCTCCGTCTTAAAGTGTGCGATCAGTTGAGCAGCAAGGCAGTCCATACCGTTAGCAACTTTGCGCTCCCTTTCGCTGCCGAGTCCATTGACTATGCTGAACCCGCAAAGGAAATGCTGCAGTTCGGCACCGTGCCCTGTTGGATAACCGTCAAACTGACGGTAGAGCACGCATATTTCGCGGTCATTTGAATCTAGAATTACGGTTAAGCTTCTCGTTCCCATTTTTTCCTCCTTTTTGTTTTATGTGTAAGGCTTGCTTGAATGTGCATCATTTCCGGAATCGTTTAAGGAGGGTAGCCTCTCAAAGACGATTCCGGAAAAGTCCTTGAAAGATAAATATCAGGCGATTGCTAAGTGTTACAACATCTATTCTTTTGCTGTCCAATCTTCGGAATAGAGTCTAGGCACCGTCGCGTCTTTGCTTTTTCCTACTACAGCATCGAGATAGGTCTTGTGAACCTCATGATGCTTCTTAGCAGAGAATTCGAGTCTGATTTGCGCGTCGATAAGGGTATAGTCAATTTCGAACTCCGCGGCGAGTTCCTTGACTTCACGTTGGGACATATAGTTATTGCTATGACCGATCGTCCCCTTATGAGCGTGGACGAGCAGGAATAGTATGCGGAATTGAAGCCCCCGTTCGAGTTTCCTGATCTGCTCGATCGCAGTACTCATATTCCCCATGTACATGCCCTCGCTTTTGGCGGTTTCGCCTTGCCATTCGCTCACGAGGTGTTTGACTACTCCGTTCAAGTTGTTTGAATCACCAGCTGAGGTCATTCTCCAGAACTGTGCAATAAGCTGCGGTAGAAGATCCGTTCCGACATCGGCGATGCTGAACTTCTCTCCAAACTTTTCCGCTGCGTGTTTGAACACGCGCACCCGGACGGCTTCTGCAACCTTTGCATTCCAGATCTCCTCGCGTCTTGCGCGATGAGCTTCCAAACGCTCGGCCGCTTCTGCCTCAGTGGATCGTCCTTCGCCGGAATTGGTCGTGGTCGAAGAGATTTTCGATTCGGACCAGTGAACCTCGCATCCACTAGTCTTAAGGCAGACCTGAACGGTCTGGCCGTAATTGTCTTTCTCAATGTCGATCCCGCTAATGGCCTGATCGCAATCCTTGGCGTTGCCGCCTCGTTTCGCACCGCTGATAACGATTGCGGATTCAGTGCCCAGATAGCCGTTGCCGTTTGTATAACACCAGCTTCTGACTATCGGGACTTCTGAAGGTTCGACCTTTCGAAGTTCGGCCAGCTCTTGGCGACGGACCTCGACATGAGTTTGAGCCTTTTGCACGAAGCAGGAAGGGTTCAGGCAGGCATCCTTCTTTCCAACCTGATTTGGTTCGAAAAGACTGACGACAGCCCCGGTCCGTTCCGGGCACTTTGTGCAAGCGAGCCCGTCGCTCCGAAGGTTTATTGCTTTTGGATCAAACGGCGCGCCGACAAGTAATCGGTGGATATTTGTATTTATCCATTCGATAAACGACTTCCACGGGACCATCTCTCCTTTGACGGGCAATTCAACCCAACGATCACTCTGAAACTTGCTCTCTGTGCGGTACACCTCGCCGTAGATGTGTTTTTGGATTTCCGGCGTGTACTTTGCCATTTCGAGCGCATATGAGAGTGGGAGATGAGCGTCTTCAACGTCTTTCTGTGCTTCCTTTATGAGCTGATTGAGTTTTAGACGATTGAGGACGTAACCTTCCGGTTTACCAACCCTCAAGGCAAGATCCTTAACCTCGCAGTTTAGTTTCTCCCTGAGGAACTGATAGCCGTAGGCCTCGTCCATAGGATGGATGTCCTCCCGGTGAAGGTTCTCGTGGATCTGAATGTCGAGCACCTGCTCGTCCGTTAACTCCCGTACAAGGCAGGGAATCTCGGTAAGCGCAGCGATCTCAGACGCGCGATAACGCCTTTCACCACAAACGATCTCGTACCTCTCGCCCGTTTTTCGGACGATCAAAGGTTCAAGAATACCCTGAACACGGATACTTCCCGCGAGAGACTGGATCGTCTCCTCGTTGATCCTCCGACGCGGGTTTGTCGGGGAGACCACCATATCCTTCCACCGGATCAGTTTATAGTCCGGCTGTACCGCCTGCTCCTTTGTGCTGGCGGGGGCCGGAACCGTTTCGGTTGTCATTTTTGTTTTTGCGGTTGCTGTCATTTTTTCTCCTTTTCGCACGCCGGATTGTTCCAGCGGCTCTCTAGTTTCTCGTCTTGCATTCTCGAATTGAATTCAAAACGAGTGGTTGGGACGAATATTTGTGGGAGAAATTCGCCCAGGAATATGGCCGCCTCTCAGAACGGAATATCGTCCTTTGGCTTTGGCGGCTTTTTGGCCCCGGTCTTTGTCGAGACCGCAGTGCCAACCTCCGTTTTATTGCCATTCCCGTTCCCATTCCCATTGCCGTTGCCCATCTGGTTGGCGACATCCGGGAAGCTCTCAGCCTCTTCCCGCTCACCGATTGACTTCGGATTGCGGATATTGAATGTAAGCCCGGGGTGAAAATCGAGCTTCAGATTGATGCTTCCGTCCCGGCAGATAAAGGCGCTTCCCGCCGATCGCCAGAAAACCTGGCGATTGGGTTCGATACCTCTTTCCACAATTAAATAAACGATCTTAAAATCGGACATTATTCTTTCCTCCTGCTGTGTTTTTGGTTTTTGATCGTATTCCGCTTTCGTTAAGACGCGGATTTTGCTTTCGAGGGAGATCAGACTTTTCGTCACTTATTCCATAAGGTCATAAGGACATGTGTTGAAGTGAACAGCTCTCGTGCCACATTTAACGTCAACCTGGATCAGAAACTTCACGTTTCCCTTCCGGTTTTGTGTTTACTAACGCGGCAGCGGCGACTCGTTCACGTGAGACAATGCGTCCCTCGTCGCAGCAGTATAGCCGCTCGGTATCATCACACCTTTTGCAAAGTATGTTTTTGCATCCTTTGCACCGGCGCCAGTTACAATCTGAGGTCTCACGAGGCACAATATGAACGAACTCTCCTTCTGTCACGAAAATCGATTCGATCGCACCCTTTAGCTCTTTGCCGCACTTGCGACAGCTTTCATCTTTCGACATTTATTTTCCTCCTAATATATTTGGTATTTGCTTGCTAATTCCCGAGGGGGTGGGAAAGGCGATGCCCGCCCCGTCGAGAAAAGACAAACAAATCTGAAATGGCCATTCGTAGGAATTTATACTGGAGGCAAAGTTACAGCACTGAACGGACGTGAGATCTTTCCATCGATCATCAATTTGAGGTAAATGTGGTGATTGGGCAGGTTTGTAAAGTCGGCGGCTCTGAATTCTGGAGTAAACTCCGATTCAAGGATCTCAGCGTCGTTACCACCGATCCGGAAGATGACCGTCGTTCCGGCATTACCGAGGATGGCGTCTCTGATATTGAGTTCCAGCTGCGTGAGATATTGATGAGCAAGGACAAGCGAAAGGCGGTATTTACGCAGTTCTGACAACATGAATATCAGGGTTTGGGTGGTGAAATTATGAAATTCGTCCAAGTACAAAACGTAGTCACGCCGTTCCGATTCTGGAATATTGGAACGGCTCAGAGCCGCTAGGTCGAACCTCGAAATTATCAATGATCCGAGCAAATTGGCGGTATCTTCGCCGATACTTCCCTTAGCCAGGTTCACGATAAGGATTTTTCCCTCATCCATTATTCGCCTTAGGTTTAGGGGTTTAAGCGGATTCGTCAGAATTCTTCTTAGCAAGGGGTCCGACAGAAATGCACCGACTTTATTCTGTATCGGGCTGATCGCTTCGATCCGGAGGCGTTCCGGGTAGTGATCATATTCCGTGTTCCAGAACTCCTTTACCTGTTTGTCACTAACCTTTTTAAGAACTTCCTCCCGAAACCGCTTGTCGGTTAGCAGTTTGTTAATATCCGACAGGGTCGCACCCGGATATTCAAGCAAGGAGAGGATCGAGTTCCGCAAGATATATTCGAGCCGCGGCCCCCAGGAGTCGCTCCACAGATGTTTGAAAACCTGTACAAGGCCCGAGCAAACAAGTGATCTCTTTGCTGCCGGAACATATGCCAGAGGGTTAAAGCCGTACGACTGATCCGGGTTTGCGGTGTCAAAATCGATCACATCTCCGGCCCTGCTTTCCGGTATACGGTCTTTTATTCTTTTGGCGAGGTCCCCATGCGGATCCAGCAAGGCGAATCCCCGCTGGCTTTTGGCATCGGACAACATTTGCGATTCGAGCAGAGTTGATTTGCCGGTCCCGGTTTTGCCTAAGATGTACATATGGGCCCGGCGATCGGCCTGCTTGATTCCGAATTGCTTAAGCTGATTTCGAAAGTCCGTTTGGGCAAAAACTGTTACTTCCGATTGTGAATCTTCGGATAAAAGCATTAAGGAATCGTTAGTTAATTAGTCTTACCGGAACATCATAGCCCGAGCGCACAAATCGCAAAAGGGTGAAATTTCAGACTGTCTGCGTGGTCGCGTGAAAAGATCAGGGATCGAGTTTTACCTGGATCCCGGAATGCGAATCCGTATTCTTGCTGCGCGTACCTATCGGCCGCCATTTGGTTATGTGGATAATTAGCGAGCGGCCCGTTCGCTCGGTGACAACATAGCCGTTGTCACGCAATGTTTTCAGCCATATTTGGACGGTTCGGTTCGACATCCCGATATCCCGCGATATAGTGTTTATTCGGCGGTAAAGTGTGCCGGTTTTGCGGTTGGCATGGATGATCAGGTATAAGAAGAGCCAGACCGAGCGACCCATTGTCTTGTAATGCCGGGCGGAGCCGCTGACCACAAGGCCGCGCCAGACGTATCCCCACCATTGAAAAGGGGGCGCCGCCTGTTTGAAACGCTTGGAATTAAAGATAGTTTGAATGTGTTCTGGCATGGATTTGGATAAAGTTAAGGCTACTTGTCCTTAAATCCTACCGTCATTGCCGAAAAGTAAAAAGGGGTAAAATTCAGACTGTTGCTACCAGACTTTTTCAGTGTTATCCACATTTTGCCGTTTCTATTTAATATCTTTCTTTAATAACCTTTATTTAAGATCTTCCTAAAACATCCAAAACGTGCATATTGCTCGTAGATTTAAGCGATGAGCAGTAATGATTACGCGAACAAAGAATGGAGGTCTGATATCTGGTCCTTCTGCATATGAGGCGAATAAAAGTGGAGCGGGAAATCTTTACAAGACGTTTGGCATCTCGATGCGGAAATACATGGAAGTGATTTCGAACAGGTCAAAGTCGCCCGTTACAGTTCTAAGCGCTTACGACGGCATCAGCGAATAGCTCAGCCTGTTTTAGAACTGTGTCTATGGCTTTCTGCTGTTTGTCTGGCGGATAGCCGTGTTTTCGTAAGGTTCGGCTAACGAGTCTCATTAGGTTTGCCCGTGCACTTTCTCGGATCGTCCAATCAATCGTCGCGTTCTTTTTTACTTTGTCGGCTATCTCGCGGGCGATTTCTCGCAAGGTTTCGTCACCAAGGACATTGACGGCACTGTCGTTAACTTCGAGGGCGTTGTAGAAAGCTACTTCGTCTGTAGTTAGTCCGAGCCGTTCGCCCTGCTTGTCAGATTCCTTAATCTCGTTCGCAATATTTATCAATTCCTCGATAATTTGAGCAGTTGTCAGCAGATTGTTTTGATACTTCTTTATCGCAGTTTCTAGCATTTCGAGCATCGCCTTGCTCTTGACGAGATTTGTCTTCATGCGGCTGCTGATCTCGTCATTGAGGATCTTTTTCAGAAGCTCGACAGCCAGATTGCGGTGCGTCATTCCCTTTACTTCTAAAAGGAATTCGTCCGAAAGAATGGAGATTTCAGGCTTAGCGATTCCTGCGGCATCAAAAATATCGACAACCTTATCCGAACTCAAAGCCTGATCGACGATCTGCTTTATCGCGGTTTCGATCTCCGCGTCGGATGTTCCCGTTCCGGTTCCCTCAAATTTCACGAGTCTGGCTCTCACGGCTTGAAAGAACGCAACTTCTTCAGTGATCGCCACCGCTTTGGGATTTGGCATTGTTAACGCGAACGCCTGACTCAAAAGCGAGACTTCGCGGGTGAAGCGATCCTTTCCTTCATCAAGGCCGAGAATATGTTCTTCGGCTTGGAGAATGATCTCCATCTTTGCCCTGGGGTCGGCAGCAAAGAATCGTTTGTAATCAAATCCATCTTCACCGTAAGCATTTGCTGCTTCTTTTAGAATGTCTTCCCGCGAACTACTCGGCTCGTCGAACATTTGCTTAACGACTTCGAGCTTTTCT
>JAYVOS010000146.1:0-2105 GCA_043757775.1 Chloracidobacterium sp.
TTCAAAAATATTTCGATCAATGATTCGAATCTGTGGGCGACGCAGGCGATACCGCACGCACGGCAGCTATCGAATATGTTTGAGCTTGCACGCGTCATCACGCTAGGTGCTCTGAACCGAAACGAGTCTCGCGGGGCACATTATAAGCCTGATTTTCCAGAACGCGACGATGAGAATTTTATGAAAACGACCATCGCCGAGTATTCGGCGGAGTCTCCGGTGCTGAGCTACGAAGCCGTCGATGTTGCACTTGTCGAGCCGAGAAAGAGAGATTATTCGTCAAAGAAAGCCAAGTCATGAGTAAAATATTTCCTTCTGTGTTGTTATCCAATATGTGAAAATATATTGTCGGAATGATGAAGAGGAATTAACGAAATGATCAATATAGAAAAATTTAAAAAGCGTATTCAAAAGATATGCCGAGATCTTTCGCTAAAGCGATTAGACCTTGTTGGGTCAGCTGCGCGTGATGATTTTGTTGATGGTAGCGACATTGACGTAGTCGTTAGTTTTGGAGGAGACGAAAGATTATTTGATCGTTATTTTGAATTGAAAGAGCGACTTGAGGTGGTTTTTGAAAGACCGGTCGATGTGATCGAAGAACGAGCTGTAAAAAATCCATATTTCAAAAAGGCGATCGAGAAAGATCGTGTCACTATCTATGGAACGTGATGCCTATACACATCTTTTTGATGTTGTTGAAAATTGTAAACGGATAAATGAATTCGTATTTGAGATGAATTTCACGGCTTATTCAAGGGACGAATTGGTCAAATCGGCAGTTGAAAGACAGTTTATTAACATCGGGGAATCCCTTAGCCGGCTAAAACAAACGGATCTCACGCTTTTCGGAAAGATCGCCAATGCTCAGCGTATAGTAGGTTTTAGAAATGTTTTGGTTCATGGTTATGAATCTATTTCCGACCGACTTGTTTGGGGAATAGTTGAAGAAAATCTAGGGGAACTTCGATCAACTTGTGAAGAATTATTGAAATTAGATAAATGACCACTCACGCACATATAGAAAAAAAACGGCTTGACGTTACGCCTGCGACGATCAAGTTTAAGATCCAGCGGCGGGAACGTGAAGGTGCGGCGGCGCATTGGGAGACGTTTGAGATACCGTATCGGCGTAATTTAAATGTTATTTCGGCACTCATGGACATCCGCAAAAACCCGGTGACGATCGAGGGCAAGCAGACCACTCCGCCGGTGTGGGATATGTCGTGTCTCGAACAGGTCTGCGGCATTTGCACGATGGTGATCGACGGCAAAGTTCGTCAGTCTTGCTCGGCGCTGATCGACGATCTGTTGCTTGCTTCGAGTTCGGATACGGTCAGCCTCGCTCCGATGTCCAAGTTTCCCAATGTCCGCGACCTTAAAGTTGACCGTTCGAAGATGTTTGAGCATCTGAAACAGGTCGAGGCATGGATCGAGCTTGACGGCACATACGATCTCGGTCCGGGGCCGCACGTGACAAATGAGCTTGCACAGGAACGGTATGCATTTTCACGCTGCATGACCTGCGGCTGTTGTCTCGAGGCGTGCCCGCAATACGGCGATGACAATTACATCGGCCCGCAAGCTATCGCACAGGCACATTTATTTAATATGCACCCTACCGGCAAGGCCAATATCGATGATCGTCTGAACGGCCTGATGGGCGACGACGGCATTACAAATTGCGGCAATGCGCAGAATTGTATTCAGGTGTGCCCGATGTCGTTACCGCTGACAAAAGCGATCTATGAGACCAATCGCGATATCACGGTAAATGCACTGTTTGGTTGGTTGAAAAAATAATTGATCGTGCTTGACAAAATTTTGCTTGCTTTCAAAAGCAAAGTGGAGTTAAGATGTGGAGACGTAATAAGTTTTAGGCGGTTTGAAAGATGTCGGGTAGGGCAGATCTGGTCAAGGCTTTTTTGTAAGCAAGGTCACAGCCCTTTTGAACTTCGTAAGGTAACCTTTTTTTGATAATTGGAGGTGATTTTTGTGAAGGATATACTTTTTGCCATTATAGCTCTCGTCACCGCAGTAGGTGCCGTTTTTTCGTGGCTTCAGTACACTAGCAGTCAAAACATAGTTTTCTTTATTTTGTTTGC
>JAYVOS010000147.1:0-7656 GCA_043757775.1 Chloracidobacterium sp.
CCTGCGTCAGTCCTTCCCGAACCGATCACGCCGACATCCCTGTCCGCAATCATCCCGATCACCCGCTCAAGTTCGCCCTGGATCGACCGGTCATTTTCCTGCACCTGCCAACCGTGAAAATCAGTGCCGTCGTATTGTATTAAAAAACGGTAATTCATTTCTTCGTTCTGCTGCCGGGCTTGATCGCAGGCGTTCCTTCCTCACATAAAGGACAATTTTCGGGGCTGTAAGAGGGGACGTCTAGGCTCACGAGCGATATGCACGGCACGCCGACATCTGCAGCACCATTTGAACGGTCTATGATAGACGCCGCTGCAGCGACCTTTGCACCATTCGATTCGAGAGCCGCTATGCATTCCCGCGTCGAGCCGCCCGTCGTTATCACGTCTTCGACGACAAGGATTCTCTCTCCCGCCGTCAACGTAAATCCGCGCCGAACGGTCATCACGCCGTCTTGTCGCTCCGTCCATATAAACCGCACGCCCAGCGCCTGCGCCACCGCAAATCCTATAACCAGCCCGCCGATCGCAGGCGACGCGACCGTATTGAACTGCTCATCTGCAAACCGCTCCGCTATCGCCTGTCCAAACGCGGCCGCATCCGCAGGCTGCTGCAATGCAAGAGCGCATTGCAGATACTTCGAGCTATGCAGACCGCTCGACAATACAAAATGCCCTTCGAGCAGAGCGTCGGTGTCCTTAAACTTATCTAAAATTAAGTGTGTTGAGTTCATTGAGTTTTTAGAGTTTATTGAGAGTTCCGCAGATGTTGAGCCAAAGCCATGAGCATGCGCGAAATCTCATCAAACAATCCGTAAATTTCATTAAAGTCTTCTTGATTAAGATATTCGAGATCGAGAGCAACGTAAAGATGGGATTGAACTTCGGAGGTGGAAGCGTGAGCCTGAACTAGAAAACTGGCAAAATCTTTATTCGTTCTGCGGCCGTTCCCTTCGGCGATATTCGCCATCACCGAAACCGATGCACGCCGGATCTGATTACAGAGCCCAAAGTCCCTGGCAAATTCTCCGCCCTTGGACACTTGGTAGACCTTCTTCGTCGCGAGCCTTGCCTTTTGCCAAGCCTGTATCTCCTCAAATCGCTTAAAGCTCGCCATCAGTTTTTCTCCTATAATTAAATACCTTGATCTATCTTATCTTTCTTATACTTTCCTTCTCAACGAACTCAATGAACTCTATTCACTCGACGAACTAAACACTCTTTTCCAAGACTCTGCTAAACTATCCCTGATGACACCGTATCCTAATCTAATTTCCGAGTCATTGCTAATAAACGAGACCGTCGCACTACTTCGGTCATTTGGCGGCACGGCTTCAGCTGTGAGCATCGTGGATTTCGTGATGAAGATCCGCAAACCGCACATTTCAATGGCCAGAATGCTGGTCGCTGATCTGATCGAACGCGACCCGCGACTTAGTCTAAAGGGTGATATGGTTGAGCTTGCGGATGGCGGATTCGAAGAACGCGAGCTACTGGCGACCGAGTTTGTCGTATTTGACCTTGAGACCACCGGTGCCAAAGCACCGCCCTGCCGCATTACCGAGATCGGGGCATACCGCGTGCGTAACGGCGAAGTGACAGAGAAATTTGAGACGCTTGTTAATCCTGAGATGCCAATACCGTGGTTCATCACAAACCTCACCGGTATCAGCGACGAGATGGTCGCCGAAGCACCTGTCTTTGCCGATGTCGCTCACGATTTCCTGAGTTTTATCGGAGATTCGATATTGGTTGCGCACAATTCGGGTTTCGATATGCGGTTCTTAAATTCCGAGGTCGCCCGCGTTTACCCTGATTACCGAGTCGGCAATCCATGTCTCTGCACCGTACAGCTTTCGCGAAAGTTGCTGCCTGACATCCTCAACCACAAGCTGAAAACCGTCGCCGAGCATTACGACATCGACCTGACAAATCATCACCGTGCCAGCGCTGATGCCTATGCGACAGCTCACATTTTTGTAAATCTGCTCACCAAACTGCACGATGGTGGGGTCAATGATCTAGGAGCTCTGCGAAAGATGAGTTCACGAAAAAACTCGTATGTCCGTTGATCGGCAGTAGAGATGACTGAAAGAATATAACCGCAGATCACGCGGATGCAGCAGATAACAGACCATTTATTGCTTTTCTTGATCTGACTAATCTGCGTCATCTGCAGTAAAAATTGTTTAGAAAAAAGTAACCTATGCCAGAAGTGAACAAACAACAGTTAGATATCCGCCCGACGCCTCGCGACGAAATGAGTCTCTACCCGCTCGATTCTTTTGCCTATGAATTCCCGGGAAAAGAGATCTGGGTCGAATTTGAAATGCCCGAATTTACGGCGATCTGTCCGTTTTCAGACTTTCCGGATTTCGGCGTGATCCGAGTGAAGTACGTGCCAAACAAACTCTGCGTCGAGTTAAAAAGCCTCAAACTCTACATCAACTCTTTCCGCGACGTTAAGATATTTCACGAACATGTAGTCAACGTCATCCTCGAAGATTTCGTCGCCGCCTGCGACCCGCTAAAGGTCGAACTCGAGGGCGACTACCACGTTCGAGGAAACATTAAAACCGTCGTCCGCACGAGCTACGCTCGGGCTTAATTACGAATTAACAATTACGAATTACGAATGGGGAAGAGGAATCTATGAATTGTTTTTAGTAGTGACCTGTATCTTGCCGATTATCTTTAAGAGTTCTTCGACATCGCTTAATAGACCTTCGGCTTGTGGCTTTTCAAAATAATCAGTCGCGTGCAGGAGTCTGATCCAGTATTTTGTTTCGCGAGCTTCTTTGTATGCGATGCTTAGTTTTGCTATGAAATCGGGCCGTGATTGTCCGCCGACCGCTTCTTCAGCATTAGCCCCTATTGAGGTTCCGCTTCTTAGAAACTGTTTTGACAGAACATATTCCTTTTTATCTTCGACTAGAAATTTATAGGCACTTACTGTTCTGATCGAAAAAGCAAAACTCTTTTCAAGTAAAACATTACCCTTCATAACAAATCTTCATTCGTAATTCGTAATTGTTAATTCGTAATTTCCAAGTCCGCCGGGTGTAGTTCGCGGTGTTTTGTGCAGGCATCTTCGACGAGACGGCAGATCTCAGCTTCCATCCAGCCGTGGTCTTTTTTGTCGGCGTTAGAAACTTCGGAGATTATAAGAAATTTGGCTTTTTCGAGCATCGTCTGCTCACGAAATGAGAGTTTTTTGTCGTAGCTGAGATAGGTGAGTTTTTTCAAGACATCTGCGGCTTCGAAAATGTCGCCGGAGTGGAGTTTGTCAACAAATTCCTTAGAGCGTATTTTCCAGTCGCCTGAGACGGGCTCGAAATCCGCAGACAATTTATCGACCAGTTTTTTGCATTGCGAAGTGCTGATTATTGGTCTGATGCCCACACTCTCAGCATTAGCAGTCGGAACAAATATGGTCGACCGGTCGCCTAATACACGCAGCGTATAACCCTCCATCAGACACCCGGCGATCGTCGAAACAGTTGTACCCTCGACGAGGCAGATGCCCTGATTGGGATATGCTACTTTCTGACCGATAGTTAGCTGCATGTTTCCTTCGCTCCACTTGTGCGGTAAGAGTTGAAAGGTTAGCGAACAGGCCCATTGCCCACTCGCTTACATAACTTGTATTTCAAGATATTTCGACTATAACACGATTTTATCGCGCAGTGTAATAAAAGAGAGGTGTCAGCGAACGGGCAATTCTATGCGAAATGTCGTGCCGGAGCCGAGTGCAGAGTTGACCGAAACCTCGCCGCCTTGGAGTTTTGCGAGATGTTTGACAATGGCGAGGCCAAGGCCAGTGCCGCCGATCTCACGCGAGCGAGCTCGGTCCGTTCGATAAAAACGTTCAAATATCCGCTGCTCATGCTCTGGCAATATACCTTCGCCTGTATCGGCGACCGAGATCACGTCTTTGCCATCAATGTTTTCGCAGGCGACTGTCACGCTGCCGCTGTGACGGTTAAACTTGATCGCGTTGTCCACGAGATTGGTCAGCATCTGTTCGAGCCGCACCATATCGGCAAAAACGATTGCACTTTCCCGCACATTATTTATAAGCTCGATCTCGCGGTCGTTTGCCTTGGCTGACAGAGCTATCATCACGTCCTGCACTGTCGTGTGAAGTTTGACCTCGCGGATCTCGACTGTGACATTACCCGATTCGATCAGCGACAACTCCAAAATGTCGGCGATCAGGCTGTGCATCCGCTCAGCGTTACGCCGGATGACGCTCAAAAAATGTTTGTTGTTCTCAGTATCGTCGATGCCGCCGTCTTCGAGTGTTTCGACAAATGCGAGTATCGACGTGAGCGGCGTCCGCAGCTCGTGCGAAATATTTGAGAGAAATTCCTGCCTGACCGATTCGAGACGGTCGATCTGCGTCGTCTCATAAAAAAATCCGATGCCGTGCGTCTCACCGTCAAGCTCGATCGGCGCGACGTGCACGTCAAATTTGCGGTTTCCTTGCCGCGCAAGTTCGAGCCGGACATCTGATGAGATCTGCCCGGCCGCTGCCACGCGAAAAGCCTCGTGCAGGTCCAGATCACGGATCACCTCGCTCAGACGCCTACTCTCAATATCGAGCCCATCACGTCCAAAAGCGACCGCAGCCGGCACGTTGCAATTGGCGATACGCATATCGCGGTCAACGACCAGCACGCACTCGCGCGTCGTATCTAATATCTTTTGCAGCATCTGATTCGACGTTTGCGGTTCGGCAAATTTGGTACTGGTGGCATTCATCTTCAAAAGGGAATTTAACGCAAAGTCGCAAAGTCGCAAAGTCGCAAAGTCGCAAAGTCGCAAAGTCGCAAAGTCGCAAAGTCGCAAAAATAGGAAATTAAATTTATCCGGCGCTAAACGCACCTAATACACTTTGCGTCTTGGCGTCTTTTGCGTTGAAAATCTCTTCTAGTTATGACCCGCAGCCAATAAAACGATAGCCTACACCGACGACGGTTTCAATACAGCCGCCGCAATCGTCAAGCTTTTGACGCAGACGACGGATATGTACGTCGAGCGTGCGTGTGTCGCCAAAATAGCTGTAACCCCAGACGTTATCGAGCAATTGCTGCCGCGATGCCACACGTCCGGCGTTTTTAATAAGATGTTCGAGCAGCGCAAATTCCTTTCGTGTGAGCTTCACATTACCGCCGCTACACGCGACACGCATGTCGGCAAAATCGACCGCGAGTTTAGCGTCCTCATATTTCGGAGCAGTCTCTTTTTCGGCACGCCGCATCACGGCGCGTATGCGTGCGATGACCTCTTTGATAGAAAAAGGCTTGACGATATAATCGTCAGCTCCAGTTTCCAGCCCCAATATCTTATCGCCCTCCGCTGCTTTCGCGGTTAGCATTATTATCGGTGTATTTTCGGTCAAGGTCTCGCGTCGCAAACGTCTGCAAAGCTCCATGCCACTCATTCCCGGCAACATCAGATCGAGAATTATCAGCGAGGGCGTTGTCTTTTCGTCCAATGCCAGCCGCAGGCCTTTTTCCCCTGATTCCGCAATGACAGGCCTAAAACCCTCGCGTTTGAGGTTATATTGCAAGCTCTCGGCGATGTCCGCATCATCTTCGATGATCAAGATTGTTTGCTGCATAGCGTTACTCAATTGTAATGAATTATTAACGGTTCTGCGACAGTCTATGCGGTGCGGCTTAATTGGGTATGAACACAATGTTACAAAGAAGTTAACTTTGGCAAAAAAAAATCTGTATAGCCTTTTCCAAAACAATGCTACGCTCATCCATCGTCTCCGGGAAACCATTTCGATAAAAGTTAAAAATAGATTGCAAGTCTCCCGTCGGGCCGCGTTCTCCCTGACATGTATCGGCGCAAGAAAAGTTATTTTCAAATATATATATGACTTTTAGACTGTCCATTAACCAACCTTCTCTTTTTGTTTTGATCCTCATTTTGATATGTGTAAGCGGCGCAAATGCCCAGTCAAAGAAACTCGAAAAGGCCGCGATCAGCCACGCAAAGAATTATCTGGTTTCGGGTATCGAAACCGGAATGCCGAACCAACCCTTTGGGGTCTGGTTCCAAGAGCTGGTTGGAGATAAAACATCGATGACATGGGAAATTAACGATTGCGGCGAACAGACCGGCACGTCAGCAGACCGCGGCCGAGATTTTCCGATGTGCGTAGGAACAACTGTTGCCCTCTCCGCCGATTTTCATATCAGTGTCAACATTCAGTACGGCACGTTCAAAAAAGGAATCACCAAAATGCAGCCCGTGGTGCGCAGCATCGTCGTCGGAGACGAAATAGATGGTGAGTGGCTGGACGATCTGGATCAACTGGCAAAACGCCTAGCCTTATATACAAGTAACCCGCAAATGCTTGATTTGAATACCGAACGGCAAAAAGCGAGAGCGTTCTTTGATTCGATCAACACGGCGAAAATAAAAAGAGGAATTTTAACGCTTTATTCACTCCATTTTTTCCTACAGCATGGACGGGCGACACGCCGACGAAATGGGTGAGCTACGTTTACGCACGCGGAACAGAGCGAGCGGTATTTGACGCGGCGCGAAATGCTAAGTCTTTCGGCAAGATCACCTACGACCCATCAACGCATAAAACCGTCTTTGAAAAAACCTCGTCAAAACTGGTAATCGGAAGCATTCAAGGCTCAAAACCGCTCAGCGGCGAAGTTTTCAAGACCTTGGCTATCGGTAAAGACGTCGAAACGATCCTACTTATGGTTAAGTCCAGATCGGAAATATCGCCGGCGGATAAGATAAAAATAATTACATATTACAAGGTGTGGAAATCGACCGAAGGGGTTATCTATCAAGAGATCGGCGGAGATTATACCGAGTTTGACCGCTGGCTCTCTAAATGAGGGCGTTAGGATATATGCATTATAAATTATCTTTTAGTTTTCGTTATCTGTGTGCTTTTACTTGCATACTTATTTGTTTTGCCGCAACCCAAGGCCAATCGACAAAGCAGAGGGCGGCGGCGTTGCAAAAAGCCAAAACCTTATTTGTTTCCGACATTGAAACAGGAATGCCGCATCAGAAGCTCGAAAAATGGTTTCGCGGACAAGTTTGGAATAAGCCGCGGATCAAATGGAAAGCAGTTAATTGCGAAGCGTCACATGATCTGCCCGCCGCGATCTGTGTCGAATTATCCGCCAATTCGTTCGATATGTTCGTCGGGATCACCCTCGAAAGGTCGAAGTATCAAAACGGAATTCGTGAATCCAAATTCGTTCTGAGACGAATTACGATCAGTCGTGAAGATCAGGGCCTGTTCGAGGTCGGTAAATTAAGTGAGTTGTCGGCAAAGCTCGACGCGGTCCTGGCGATGTGATGAAGAAATTTTTGTATGCAGTTGATCGAGCCCGGTAAAAAACAAACATGAAAAAACTATTTTCTCTGATCTTTGTATTTATTATAACCGCACTGATGGCGGTTGATACGTTCGCAACTTATGGCTCGATGGAGTTCATCGGTTTTTCTAGAGACGGGCGATACCTCGCCTTTTCAAACTCGGATCCCGGTGGCGATGGCGGCGGCGGATATCTTACCGCCTACTTTGTGGACACCGCCAAAAATTCATACGCGATCCCGCCTATCGTTCTCCCTGATGATGACGATAATAAGCCGGCTCAATACA
>JAYVOS010000148.1:0-2091 GCA_043757775.1 Chloracidobacterium sp.
CGGCTGGCCGACCCTAGCCAGCTGGCATCTAAGTGCCACTGGACCCAATTTGGGATCCCTTTAGCGCAGTTGTAGCCAACTACGTACTGATTACGCTCGATCAGCCAATCATTAAGGTCAGTAGCCCCGGCATTGCTGGGGTTTCCCATGATCTCGTGCTCGCCCGGCGTGTGAGAAACATTTGACTGTACTGTTAACGATATTGAGCCCGAACCAGTTCTCGATTGAGCATCTGTGACTGTCACCGGAAATGTTTTTAACCCATCTGCAGTTCCTGCCGCTACGGTAGCTAGAAATGAGAAATTGTTACTTCCGTTATCGGTAAACGCTTGTGATGAGCTGCCGCCAATGCTCGATAGGTTCGCCACAACGGCGATCCCCGTACTATTCGGCACCGTTCCGGGAACAGCATTAAAAGTAAGTGTGGCCGATGCTCCGGGAGCGACGGAATTTGGACTTGAGCTGCCGGTGCCGCTCGGGTTTGACGTACCTTGGACAGTTAGCTGAAAACTTCCCGTTGAGCTGCGATCCAGCACATCACTCACAGTAAAACTGAGCGTTTTTATACCGGGAGAGGTTCCCGCTGTTACGTTAGTTCCAAACGAAAAGATGTTGTCACCGGCGGTAACGTCACCATTAGTGCCGTCATCAAAAAAAGTTTGCGTTGCAGAACCGCCTACACTCGTCAGGTCGGCAACAGCTGTTAAACCGGTGCTGGCTGGACTACTTCCCGGAGTGACCAAAATGGTCAATAGTACTGATCCCCCCGCATTTAAGGTATTGGGACTCGCCAGGCCTGAACCCGATGGAGGGCTCGAACCGCCCAATGCAACAACACTAATATCGTCAATGCCTATCCACTCATCGACACCAGTTGCGTTGTTAGTAATAATACGCACTTGGACAACAGGCTGATTGTCACATGCCGACGGCAGTGTTGCGGACACGGGAGTAACCAGAGTTGCTAAATTGGGTCCTGTGGACGCATCTGCGACGAACCCGGCCGGTAAATTTGTATAACTTCCTGAAGTACCCACTCTATATTGGAGTGCAACGGGCTGAACAGCATTATTTGCCGAGCCGTCAATATCGCGCAGATTATACGAAACAACCAGATTGGTTGCGGCGGTCGTATTGAGATTGAGCACGATGTGAGGAGCAACAGCAGTACCGGAACCCTTTATCGCGACGACTGGGTCGGTAATGGCGAACTCGGTGACACCTCCAGTGCCAAAGGTATTCGGATCTGTCTGATTAGCGTTGACGTTGACCGGTGTTGCGGATCCATCCGCTATAATAGTTTGCGGATCAGCTCCGCTTGCAGCAAGAGCGTCTCCGCGATAGCCGATAATTCCGGGTACACCTGACCAGTCATTGTTAGTCGTTATCAATGAGGCATTTGTCCAATTCTGGGAAAAAGGCAATGTTTGCGGAGTCAAACTAAAAACAGCATCGCCCGCTGGCTTCTTTTCTTCTTGAGCGAGGGCATCGGTCGCGACAACTTGCGGGTCGCTGACCTGCTCTGTCATCGGCGTTTGAGCAAGCGTACCGATGGAAAAGGTCAAGGTATTGACAATGACAGTTAAGGCTAAGAGACCAGCTAAATACTTCTTCATAAAAAATACTTCCCTACGGAAAACAACGAATAAAACTCCAAGGGCAAACTTTTATTTTGACATAAATTTAGCCAAAAACGAATGTGAAAATAGGTGATGTCACGGTCACGTAACGCGCCGTTTGAGGGTTATCTGACAGGACGCGGGTAAACCACAGGGCTCTTGTTGCCGTCTTTATCGACGGCGCGGACGCCGAAAAAATAATTATCTTTGGACATTTCGGTTGCCGTGTAGCTGGTCACATTACCCACCGCTTTCGAATTTGTCCAAAACGGTGAGGTCGTGTCACGCCAGACGATCTCGTAACCGGCTATGTCCGCATCGGTGTTTGCATCCCATTTCAGATCTGTGTCGTTGGTCAATCTGCCGGTCGCAATACCGACGTTTTTAGGTTTTGCCGGGGCGAGGGCCAAACTCGCAAGTGAGATGAGGTTTATCCTGGCGGCGTTAGCTACATATTCGAAATCAACAAATT
>JAYVOS010000149.1:0-7624 GCA_043757775.1 Chloracidobacterium sp.
GGTCAAACAAGCGCTTGGCCCCGACAGCGTCGGGAACCCATTCGAGATCGAAAAACAGAGCGAGTTCGTGGACCGGATTTTTTAACATCTAGTAATGAATGAGATAAGTGCGCGTAAAGCGCAGTATATATATGCGCTTGCGGTTATGAACATGGCAATTCTAACACAATAAAATCAGAATGTGGAAGTATTTTTTTGATAAGGCTTTTAGTGGGTTTCATGATACAGTGTTTTAACGATTTTTAAAATTCGAGTTTGAAAGGTTTTTCCGATGGTCACGAGTAATATATTTTACCGTTTCGGGAAACTTGATCATTCATTTTGTACAACAAAAACTAAGGAGAAAGTAGATGAAAAACCCTGTAGTAATTTTTGCTCTTTTGATGATTCTGGCGGTCGGGCTCGCGTGTTCGGGTCTTTCGGATGAGACAACCAAGGCCAATGACATCGTCCACTAGGCGAATAAATTTGTCTCGACAGCTAATGACAGCGTCACCAAAGGCAGTAAATTAGCTGATGATTTTGACGCGATGCTACCTAAGATCAAAGGTGCCTCTGATCTGGAAAAGGCCCGCAGCGTCGCAAAAGATTTGATCAAAGAGTATGACATTGTGATCGAGAATTTTAAAAAAGCTGCGGATAAGTTTGACGAAGCGAGCAAGCTCAAAATCAAAGACAAGCACAAAGAGTATCTGGAGCTAAAAGCCAAGGAGATGAAGCTCCGCTCCGATTACACTGCCGAGGCTAGAAAAGTACCTCAGACGCTGATCGATAGCGACAGTAAGTCCACATTCAACGATGCGTTGAAGACCCAGCTTGCCAAGGTCAAGTAGATGAACAGTGATGCCAGCGACCTGAGCGACAAAGCCGACAAGCTCGTCAAGGACAATCCGGACATAATGGCTCAGCCAAAACAGTAGTCGCTAAGGTCCGCCGGTCGATGATCGGCGGACTTATTCCCAAACAATACTTACAACTTGTACCCCTTCGCACCATTACGGAAATCGAGTTTCCAAATGGTGGTTTTCTCGCGTCATGACCATGCATTAAATTTTGATAACACCCTTATTTTGAACAGTTTATGATTCGTGGCACACGGTTTGCTTGTATGTTAAACAGTGAGGGACGAGTGCCTCGAACAAAAAAAGGGAGATTTAAGAAAATGAAAAGATATATCACGACTTTATTGATGGCAGCGATGCTGACGGTCACGCTCCCCGCGTTAGCGACGACATCGTTTGCTCAGAGGCAAAACTGCGATTCAAATGACCGCCAAAACCGCAGTAAAAATAGACGTTCCCGTAACAATGATCAGCGTTATCAGGACAACGATGAAGATTATCAATCCAATGAGCAGCAACAGTATTACGATGAAAGCGGTTATTACCAGACCAATCAGCCTAATGTTTACCGACGACACAATAAGGCATTGAACATCGCCATCGCGACCGGTGCAGGTGCAATAATCGGTGCATTGATTGGCGGTAAAAAGGGTGCTCTGATCGGCGCCGGAGCAGGTGTAGCAGCGGGTGCTATCATCACCAAAAGGCAGCGATCCAGAAATTATAACTACAAGTATTAAGTGTTGGGCAAAATATCTAGTAGGAATTCCCGTTGATCTCGATATGATCGGCGGGATTTTTTGCCTCTAATTGTGAGCTACGTAGCCCATTTGACAGTTTAATTCTCGTCTCTCCGTCACACTATAAAGTAGGTAATTGACTTAAATGGTGTTTTTGCACGATTATCAATGTGACTTAAGTCATTGAAAACAAACGATAATCGTGTATTTGGCACGATGCTTGCGATTACATACAGCGTAAGACAACTTACAATTATTGAAAGGGGGAAATTTTATGTTTAAGAAATATTTAACAACGTTTTTTATGTTCGCGATCTTAGGAGTTGGGCTGCCGTTGGTAACAGCTACAACTGCGTCTGCTCAAACACGGCACTGGGACGCCCAAAACCACCGTTGGGTTTATTATAAAAAACCTAACTTTTATAGGCGCCATCGAAAGGCAGTCAATATCGGCGGCGGTGCCGTAGGCGGTGCTATCGTCGGCGGATTAATCGGCGGCAAGAGAGGCGTAGTAATCGGCGGAGCGGCCGGAGCCGGCGGCGGTGCCATATTTCACCACTACCAGGGCAAACGCCATCGCCGACATTACTATCGTAACAACTAGGCGTAATCTAATCGTGATAGAAAGCCTCGACTACCGAAACGGTTTTCGAGGCTTTACTATTGATCGGTCACTACTCCGAGGCTGACCGAAATGTCTGTTTACGGCGAGATGCCCATTGATCTTCAAGAAAAAAGTCCGGAGCATTTAGGTCCACGGGCGATGATCCGGTTAAATTGTCCGCTCAGCGTTTAATAGACATAAGTATTTGCTTCGATCAGTACATCAGCGATGCGTTGGCGCGCCGCGATGGTGTTGATGGGTGAATTGTTCTTTGTATAACGCTTGAGTGCGACTAACAAGGTCCGCATCGTGTCGCCTTCGGCGATGGCGGCAATGGTGTTTTTTGCACTCGTCTCGACACGCTGGATGGCATCGTTACAAAAGACGCTCGTCATGTCGATAAAGCGTGCGGCAGCCTCTTCGCAGTTAGCCTCAGCGTATTTTTTCGTACGCAGGATCGATGTCTCCATCTGGTAAGCGTCCATTATGATATCGGCGCAATTGACTAGGACCTCTTGCTGATCGGCGAGGCCCATCATATATTTTTGAGCAGCCGTTCCAAGCACCATCAACGCGACTTTCTTGGCGTTTTGCGCAAGTTTTGTTTCAGCCGCGAGCAGGCTCGTGTCTTCGTCAAACGACATCTGCGGGTTGAGGATCTCTTCCTGCAAGGCAGTCGCCGCTTGCAGCAAACCGAGCTTGCCTTTCATCGCACGCTTCATCAACTGCCCCGGAATTAGCAGGCGATTGATCTCGTTTGTTCCCTCAAAAATACGGTTGATGCGCGAGTCGCGGTAGGCTTTTTCCGCCGGGTAATCCGCCGAATAACCGTATCCGCCAAAGATCTGAACCATCTCGTCAACGACGTAATCCAGAGTCTCCGAACAAGCGACTTTGTTGATCGACGATTCGACAGCATATTCCTCGATCGACTGTAATTTGGTCGCATTGTCGGCTCCGTCGCCGATCAGGGCATCGATCATGCCGACCGTGCGGTAGGTGATCGATTCGGCGACCCAAGTGCGGATCGCCATCTCAGCGATCTTGTGCTTGATCGCACCAAACGACGAGATCGGTTTGTTAAATTGATGGCGCTCGTTGGCGTAGCGGATGGCTTCGTGAATGGCGAGTTTCGCACCGCCGGTGACGCTTGCACCGAGCTTAAAGCGGCCGACATTGAGGATGTTAAATGCGATCTTAGCTCCGTCGCCGACGTTGCCGATGAGGTTGGTCGCGGGGATCTTGCAGTCCGACAAAATGAGTGCTGTTGTCGAGGACGACTTGATTCCCATTTTGTGCTCTTCGTGGCCGGGGCGGCAATTTTCGCTAGCCTCGACGACGAATGCCGAGAACTTATCCTTCTCGCCATCGACTTTGGCGAAGACGATAAACACGTCCGCAAAACCGCCGTTTGAGATCCACATCTTTTCGCCGTTTAGCACATAATGCTGCCCGTCATCTGTCAGTTTCGCAATCGTCTTTGCTCCAAGAGCGTCCGAACCGGAACCGCTTTCGGTCAGGCAGTATGCCGTCACGACTTCGCCTGAAATGATCGGCGGTATCCAGCGTTGCTTTAGTTCCTCGGAGCCGAAATATAGCAGCGGCAGCAGTCCGATCGAGGTCTGGGCACCAAACGTCGTACCAAACCCACCCGCGCGTCCGATCATCTCGGCGATGACAACGCCCGTCGTCTGATCGAGCCCGAGACCGCCGTATTCCTCAGGAATGGTCGCACCGAGCAAACCGAGATCGCCGCCCTTTTTGACGAGATCGCGGGCTAGTTCCCAATTATGGCCCTCGAGTTCCGGCAGCCGAGGAAAGATCTCATTATCGACAAATTCCTTAGTCGTCTCGCCGATCATCTTCTGCTCGTCGGTAAAATCCTCAGGCGTAAATATCTCAGCCGAGGTCGGATCAGCGATCAAAAACTCGCCGCCTTTTACATATTGTTTTTCCATTTGTGCTTCCATAGTTTTTTTTAACGCAAAGTCGCCAAGATGCAAAGCCGCAAAGGAATACATCTAGGCATTTATTTTTATTTATTCTTCACTTTGCGTCTTTGCTCCTTTCCCGTCTTTGCGTTAAATATTCCTAATCCAATCTTTCAAAAATTCCCGCTGCGCCCATGCCGCCGCCGACGCACATTGTGACCATGCCGTAACGTTTGCCGGTGCGTTTTAGTTCCTGCAATAATGTCGCCGTGAGTTTTGCTCCGGTACATCCCAGCGGATGTCCGAGAGCGACCGCCCCGCCATTGACATTGACCTTTGACGGGTCCATTTCGAGGACTTTCATTACCGACAAACCTTGTGCGGCGAATGCTTCGTTAAGCTCGATGACGTCGATCTGGTCTAGCGTCAGTCCGGCGAGTTTCAACGCCTTAGGTATCGCATAGACCGGGCCGATTCCCATTTCTTCGGGCAGGCATCCGGCGGTTGCGAATGAGACAAAACGCGCGAGCGGCTTGATGCCTAGCTCGGCGGCTTTGTCGGCTGACATCACAACTGTTGCGGCGGCACCGTCCGACATCTGCGACGAATTTCCCGCTGTGACGGTTCCGTTAACATGAAAAACAGCACGCAGTTTTGCCAGTCCCTCGACCGACGTGTCGGCACGCGGGCCTTCATCCTGAGCAAAAACGATCTCTTTGCGGCGAACACGTCCGCCTTCGTCAAGCTCATCGACGAACACATTCATCGGGACGATCTCGTCGGTAAATTTGCCTTCGCTGATCGCGGCGAGGGCTTTGCGATGCGAATTGTATGAAAACTCGTCTGCCTGCTCGCGGGTGATCTCGTATTTGCGTGCGAGATTTTCAGCCGTGAGTCCCATGTTCAAATAGTAATCCGGGTATGTGTCCGCGAGTCCCGGGTTTGGGCGAAATGTGTTGCCGCCCATCGGGATGACGGTCATCGATTCCAGCCCGCCGGCGACGATCGCGTCAGCACCGCCGATCATTATCCGCTCTGCGGCCATCGCGATCGTCTGCAAACCTGACGAACAATATCGGTTGACGGTCATCGCCGAAGCCTCGACCGGTAGCCCCGCAAGTATCGACGCCGTCCGCGCGACGTTCATTCCCTGCTCGGCCTCAGGAAAAGCGCAGCCCATGATCACATCATCGATCAGGGATGCGTCAATACCCGCACGAGCAACAGCCTCTTTGATGGCCGTCGCCCCCAACTCGTCCGAACGCGTGTTCCTCAAAGTGCCCTTCGGCGCCTTACCCACAGCCGTCCGCACGGCCGATACTATTACTGCTTCTTTCATATTCATTTATAACCACGAAATTACACGAAAAGGACACAAAATAATTTTAGTGCTTTTAGTGTATTTTTGTGGTTCCTCTTAAGCTTCTATCCCAACATCTACTTCTTCGATCTTCAAGATCGTTTTCAAAACCGTCGGATCTATCTCGACCAAAAACCCACGCTTGCCGCCATTGATATAGATCACGTCCAGATCAAATTTCGTCCGCTCGACATAAACCGGCATTGCCGTTCGTGTACCGAATGGCGATGTGCCGCCGACGAGATAGCCTGTGTGTTTTGATGCACTCTCCGGCGTCGCCGGCTCAACCGATTTGACGCCGATGTGCTGCGCCAGATTTTTGGTCGAAACCTGTCGGTCGCCGTGCATCAGCACAATAAGCGGCGTTTTCTCGTTCGTTTCAAATATCAAGGTCTTAACGACCGCATGTTCGTCCACGCCTAACTGCTTTGCCGATTCGCTTGTCCCACCTTTTTCAACATAGTCATAAAGCCGAGGCACAAACTCAACTTTTTTCTCTCTCAAAAACCTGACCGCCGATGTTATCGGATAATCCACGTTTACTGTCCCGCTGTCCCAAGTGTCCCAACATTTTTTCAAGCAAATTACATACTTTGTAATACAGATAGAATATGGGCCCTATTAGCCACTTTTCGCGTTTCAAGTATTGCACACTGTTGCACCAATTGTCAATACTTCCTAAACCTCTTTGTACCTGAAACAGCTTGTCAGGTGATCGTTCCCCATTCCGGTCGCCTGCATGAATGCATACATGATGGTCGAGCCGACAAAATTAAACCCTCGTTTTTTAAGGTCTTTCGATATGGCGTCCGAGATATCAGTCTTTGCCATAATGTCGCCGTGACCCTTCAGCTTATTGACGATCGTCTTGCCGCCGACAAAGCCCCAGATATATTTGTCGAACGAGCCGAATTCTTTCTGCACCGCGAGAAAGGCTTTTGCATTACGAACCGCCGACGCGATCTTTAGACGGTTGCGGATGATGCCTTCGTTCTTCATCAGCTTTTCGCATTTCGCTTCGGAATACTTCGCGACCTTTGCAGGATCGAAATTGTCGAAAGCCGCTCTATACGCGTCACGCTTTTTCAACACCGTGTCCCAGCTCAACCCTGCTTGGGCTCCCTCAAGTACCAAAAATTCAAAGAACAAACGGTCATCATGCACCGGCACGCCCCATTCGGAGTCGTGATACGGGATATTTAGATCGTTGCTTGCCCATGTGCAGCGGTTCATGGCGTTTTAGTTGCGGAGTGGCTTACCGGTTTTCAACATCGCCCCGATGCGCTCCTGCGTTTTACGTGTACCGCACAGCGAGACGAAAGCTTCGCGCTCCAGATCGAGCAGATACCGCTCCGAAACCTTAGTTTTATGATTGATCGTGCCGCCCGCCATAACGTGAGCGAGTTTTTGGCCGATAAGCTGATCGTGGTCGGAGATAAATCCGCCCTGTTTCATCATGTGCAGAGCGAGTTTTAATGCTGCTTCGAGCGGTTCGCCTAGCACCGTAATATCGTTACGCTCGACCGGTTGCACATAGCCAGCGGCATCCATGTTGAGCACCTCTTGCTTTGCGTCCTGAATGAGCCGGTCGCCATTCATCGAGATCGCGTCGGAGTCGCGAAGGAATCCGAAGGCACGGCCCTCCTGAGCCGATGTTGCAACTTTTCCCATACCGAGCGTTTCAAATGTCGCTTTCAGGAACGCGAGCGGATCTGCGTCCGGGGCTTTCGCCGCGGCGTCCATCGCACGCATCGTCATTTCCTTGGTGCCGCATCCGGCAGGGATCAGGCCGACGCCGACCTCGACCAGGCCAATGTATGTCTCGCCTGCGGCACGAAGTTTATTGCCGTGCATCGCGATCTCGCAGCCGCCGCCCAGCGTTAATCCATAAGGAGCCGTGACGACAGGCTTTGCCGAATAGCGGAGCCGCATCACAGCATTTTGCAAGGCACGAACCATCATATTGATGTCGTCCCATTCCTCTTCCTGAGCGGCGAGCAGGAGCATCATAATGTTGGCACCGGCGGAGAAATTACCGCCTTGATTGCCAACGACGAGGCCTTTGAAATTCTTTTCCGTCTCGTCGATAGCAAAGTTCATCATCGAAACGGTGTCGCCGCCGATGGAGTTCATCTTCGAGTGGAATT
>JAYVOS010000150.1:0-7578 GCA_043757775.1 Chloracidobacterium sp.
GGATAGTATTCAGCTTGCGAAAGCAGGAATTATCGCTCACACCGTGTCGAGTTTTGGCTTGCACAAGGACTATCACCAAGCGAGCGACGAGATCAAGACGATCGATTTTTCGCACATGACGCGGTCGATCAATTCGATGATCCAGCCCGTTCAATGGCTGATCAATACGGATTTCAAACCGACGTGGAACGAAGGCAAGAAACCTTAAGGATAGTAACCACGAAAATACCCGAACTTACACTAAATAAAGAAAGTTTAACTGATATCTAGTGGTTTTTGCCGAGTTTCGTGGTTATCCTTTTTATCTTGCGAAGCGGTGGCCGAGTAGCGATAACGGGATAAAGATCAACAGACCCGCGACTACGAACCACATCGGCTGGCCGGGAAGCATCAGGATATTTGCGACCATAGCAAGTTCTAACAACGCCCCGAGAATGATGGGCATCGTCATGCCGGTGCTCACCTGACGGCTCATTTTTGTTACGATAAAGCCGCCCGCAAACGATGCGAGTACGTATCCGATCAGCACGACAATATAAACTCTGGCGGGGCCATTAGCCATATATTCGGCAAGTTTTGCAGGGTCTTTCATTACCTCGGCTGCGGGCGGTGCATATTGCATCGAGTTGAGCATTTCGACTATCATCATTATCGCGGTCGCAACGATGAAAGCAACAATAACGGCAAGTATCTTTCGTCCCATATAGCATCTCCTCGGAAAAATTATTTTTTATTTGAGCCTCATATTTATACCCAAATGACATCTCAAGTCAAGACGAAGCCTTTAGAACATTAAATATCTCGACCATCGCAAGCGTGTCGAGGTGACAGTATTTTTCAAGGTCCTTAAATATCTGCTCGCGTGCGTGGGCATCCATATTGTCCCAAGTTGCAGCTCGATACCAGCTTATCGACGCTGTCATTCCGTCGCCGATGCCAAGCTCTTTGTATGACAAATGCGGGCATAACACTGGCAGAACCTTTTTTATAGAGCTGCTGCCTTTGAATGCCGGATGGACATAAAGATTATCCGAGAATATCTTCATCAGGTCTTGAGTGTTTGCGTTAACCTCTGCGAAAAAATCAGCAAACTCGGGAAACATCGCAGCCATTTCGTCATTGCGTGTTTTCTCAAAAGGCTCATACCAGACAAAAACGGTACCGAGTTCGCCGGACATATGCTCTTGTAATTTTGCCGCGAGGGCGAGCGGCGGATTGGCTTCGCCCTGCAATGCGAGAAACTGATGATGCTCCATTTCACCGCCGTTTTCGCGGACCGTGTGCAGCGAATATTGAAAGCACATCTGTTGAAATGGCCGCACGCCATCAAATTGCGGAATGGCGTAGTTAAAAGTCTCGTAATCTAGGAAATGATGCGGATACGCCCACGAGTCGAGCCTCTCGTTTATTTTCTCGCGGTTAATTATCGTCGATCCGGTTTTTGCGGCGGTGACATGAACCTGCTGCTTATCGGAGAGTTTGAAATCGTCCGGCACATCACGGATATCAATTATTCCGAGCTCGAGCAACTCTTTTAGTTTTGCTTTATTGATCCGCGAAATGTTGAAGATCGTGTATTCAGGCAGGTCCGGGAAATTGAGTTTTATGTATTCACAATTAAGTTTCTCTCCGCAATAATCGGCTAGTGACGGAACTGGCTCCGAATCAGCGAAAGCTTTGGCATTTTCGATCTGTAGTTCGGTCGTTGGGGTCAATTCAGCGACCTGATCCGTCACATCGTTGATAACGAATAGCTGTGCGGTGTCAATATTGCCTTGACGAACGTATTCGCCATTCATTGTGATTACGTTGCAACTCCTGACTACAAAACCGCTCCGTTCCGCGACGATCTTTTGAAATGTTACATCATCGAGATGTTCCGGCTTGACTGAGGAAGACGATTTTATTTCATAAATATCGATAATGCCTGATGCATTATCGGTTATGACGGCATCGCTTCGGGCATAAAGATCGTCAGTCTGGAAGATTCGTTGAAAATCAACGGATATGTTGTCAGTTTGCTGAAAACGACGAAGTTGCTTCACATACCGCTCAACCGCGTATCCCTGTTGTCTCAAATGTTCGTCTTCAAGCTTTTCGAGCTCATTTTTCGGGACTGACTCCTGAAATGAGAGCCAGAACTCGTTGGGACAGGTTAAATATTTTAGATAAGCGGTTTTTGTGAGGCGGTTTTTCATTCGTTGATTTTTATCGATTTGAACTATTTGTGTTATTTTACGCCTGAGATAGAAAATAATCATATTTTGAGGTGAGGTAAATGTTCGCACGTGGGGAGAAGCGTGAGTGTTACTGCCGTGACCCTTTTAGCAACGGCCTTTGTTTTGTGGACGAGACGACGCTGTTTACGGGAGTTTGATAAACTAGCGGTAATGCTGGTTTTAGGAATAGAAAGCTCTTGCGACGAGACTGCCGCGGCGGTTGTGCGTGACGGGACGGAGATCATTTCGTCGGTCATCGCGTCACAGATCGAGATGCACAAGCCTTGGGGCGGTGTCGTTCCCGAACTCGCCTCGCGCGAGCATCTCGAAAAAATCGAGCCGATCGTCGAGCAGGCAATTTCCGAATCGGGCCTCACGCTCAAAGACATAGATGCTATAGCAGTAACACAAGGGCCGGGCTTGATCGGTTCGCTGCTCGTAGGTGTGTGCTATGCAAAATCGCTCGCTTATTCACTCGATATTCCATTCATCGGCGTCAATCACATTGAGGGACACGTCTATTCAGTGGCGTTCGAAAACCCAACCGTCGAATATCCGGCATTGGCGTTGATAGTATCCGGCGGGCACACTAATATCTTTCACATTCCCAAAGCAGGGCAGTATAAAGTAGTTTCACGAACCCGCGATGATGCAGCAGGCGAGGCTTTTGATAAGGTTTCAAAAATGCTCGGCCTCGGTTATCCGGGCGGGCCGATTATCGAAAGGCTGGCTCGTGGAGGTGATGCAAAAGCGGTTAAATTCACACAGGCAAAGATATCCGACGGCAGGCCGGATCTGAGTTTTAGTGGTCTCAAGACCGCTGTCGCTCGTTACGTTCGCGGACAGGGCATTACACCACTAGAACCCGGCGAGGAGCCAACACAAGCCATCAAGGATCTCGCAGCTAGTTTCCAGGCGGCTGTCGTGCGTGCTCTCGTGGGCACAATGGAGAAGTTGGCCGCTGAATTACTGCCGAAAACGCTTCTCGTTGCCGGCGGCGTAGCGTGTAACGCGGCACTGCGTCTTGAGGCGGAAAATGCGTCTAATAGACTGGGCGTGCCCGTATATTTTCCTTCAAAACATCTATCGACAGATAACGCTGCAATGATCGCGGCAGCGGGATATTTTCATCTTAAGGATGGAAAAAAAGCAGATATGCGAATGACTGCAGACGTTACGATGCGTCTGCAAAATATTGAAAATGAAGACACTGAGCTCCGAAAAAAGAAGGTCAAATACAGATTATAAATATCTTGCATTTACAGCTCAGGAGCGACTAAAATAGAAGTGATCGGTTTAAAAGGTTTTAACTAATATGTTAATGAAAAGAATTCGGTCTTTGGCGACCTTATGTTTTCTGGCTGCCTTACTATTCACTGTTACAGTAGCCCAAGAGGTCAGCCCAACAGCTATTTCTCTCCAACCATTTATTTCAGGGTTAACATTTACTGTATTCGTAACGAATGCAAAAGATGGCTCGAATCGACTCTTCATTATTCAGAAGGCCGGCACTATCTTAATTGTGCCTCCGGGGGCTAGTGCTCCGCTGCCCACCCCTTTTCTTAACATTACTTCTCGGGTTCGCTCAACTGAAATCGAACGTGGGCTTCTTGGCCTTGCTTTTCATCCAAACTATGCATCGAATGGACGATTTTTTGTCTATTACACGCGGGTTGGTGATTTTTCGATACAGATCGCAGAGTACCACGTTTCTGCGGCTGACCCGAATGTTGCGGACCCGACAGAGACAATACTCCTTACGATCCCGCATCCAACCAATTCAAATCATAATGGCGGTACCGTTGCATTTGGAATAGATGGATATTTATACGCAGGAACCGGGGACGGCGGTAGTGCGAACGATCCACCTAAAAATGCTCAAAATATCCAGGTTCTTTTAGGCAAGATCTTGCGAATCGACGTAAATAATGTGGCTCCGAGTCAGGTTCCGCCATACAATATTCCGCCTGATAATCCGTATGTAGGTGCTACTGATCCCTTAGTAAAAAAAGAGATATTTGCTATCGGCATGCGAAACCCATATCGATTTTCTTTTGACAATGGGCGGCAGCGCGGCAGTCAGGTCAGGCATCGCCTATGGGTAGCGGATGTAGGTCAGGGGTCGAACGAGGAAGTTGATCTTGTCTTAAAGGGGCAGAACAATGGTTGGCGCGCTTATGAAGGTTTTACTTGTACTGGCCTAAATCCCGAATTGTGTGCAGGTGGAGCCACTCCTATATTACATTCTCCGCCGATCTTTCAGTACAGTCATACCGGAGGTCGATGCTCCATCACAGGTGGACATGTGTATCGAGGGAGTCAAGGCGTGTTTCCTCGCGGCAACTATATATACGGCGATTATTGTACCGGCGAGATTTTTATGTGGGATGGTATTAACCAGACGTTATTGATTGACACTGCCCTGAATAACTCTCTTGTTGCGTTCGGCCTCGACGAAGCCGGAGAAATGTATGTCGTCGGCCAAAATGGTACGGTCCAAAAGATTGTCGGAACCGCTGCGCGTCCAGATGGCAAAAGCATCGACGTGTTTGAAACGAGTAAGAAATAACAACGATAGTCTCAAGCGTCAATCCATAACGGCGCGGGCGAGAGTAAAAATACTTACTCTTCCCGAGCCGTTTTTCTTTAGGATCTTTGCACAATAAGATGCGGTCGCACCTGATGTGAAAACGTCGTCAACGAGTAGAATATTCTTTCCCTCGATAAGTTTTGGCCTAACAACATCGAACGCATTTTGCACAGTCAATTCTCTGGCTCTTTTATCCATTGCCATGCGATGAATCGGTGTATGCACCTTTCGAGTCAGGCTCGCGGTGTCGATCGGGGCGTCGAGATATCGTGCGACGATCTCGGCGACAGATTCTGCCTGATTAAACCCGCGTTCGAGAATTCGTTGACGTGAAAGCGGTATAGGGATGATCACATCGATGTCGGCAAAGTGAGCTTGCTTAATAGCTTGAGGAATGGCTTCTCTTATCCGGCGAGCGATCACCGGAACTGTTTTGAGGTTGATTATTGACGCAGAGAGGGCCTTTTCATAGATGCCGATAGCGGCGGCTTTGTCGTAATGATGGTCGTCGCATTTGTGACAAAAGACGGGAACGGGAGCAGCGGTGTCGCCAAAAAAGGCTCCGCATTTGTCGCAGAGCATTTCGGTGCCGTTAAAGATGCGTGTAGCGTCCCAGCATTTGGAACATGCAGTGCCATCGTCAATATTTTCGACGGAATCCGAGCAGACACGGCATTCTTGCGGATAAACTAACGAGAGCAGGGAGTTTTGAAGCCCCTTTAGCATTGGTCAAATATTAGTCTTCGTCGAGCAAACCTTTTTCCAGAAGCTCCTGACAATCGAGGCAAAAGCGTGCCCAAGGGATCGCGGCGAGTCGTTTTGGATTAATTTCTTTCTCACAGTTAAGACAGACGCCGTAATCTTCGTCCTCGATGCGAAGGAGAGCTTCGTCAATCAGCGACAACTGCTTACTTTCGTTTTCCGAAACTGCCAGCTGGACGTTTTTGGAATAGTTTCGTACGGCGAGATCGACCGGGTCGGGCGTTTCCGCATCGTCGATCGAGAGGTCGTTGCCCTTTAATTTTTCGATAAGCAGATCACGCTCGGCGAGCAGCTTTTCTTTGATGTCTTTTATGTTTAATTTACTCATTTCTGGTACGGATAACCCTTGATAATCGTATAGGCCCGATATAATTGCTCTAACATTACGACACGAGCCATTTCGTGCGTAAAAGTGAGAAACGATAAAGATAGCACGGCGTGTGCCTTTTCAGCAACTTCGCGTGAGATGCCGTCTGCACCGCCGATAACGAACGTGACCTCTTTCAGGCCAGTGTTCTGCCATTTCTCGATGTCTTTTGCCAAGTCATGCGACGAAATGCCGCGTCCGGTAACATCGAGCAGACAGACAAAGGGTGTTTGATTCAGTTTTTCGAGAATTCGTTTGCCTTCAATTTCCTTGCCTTCGTGAGATGAGGCATCTCGGACCTCTATCACTTCACATTTCACAAAATGTGAAAGACGCTGCAAGTATTCGTCCTGCAGCGCCAGATAGTTTTTGTTGCGGGTCTTACCGACCCATAAAAAACGAAACTTCATTAGACGTTAGCCGGTATCTCCACTTTGCGTGCATCGAGCCACAAACGAGCGAGGTCGTAAAATTCACGGGCTTCGCCGTTAAAGACGTGGACTATAAAATCGCCGTAATCTACGAGGATCCATTCGCCGGTGTTGTAGCCCTCGATGCGGACGGGACGTGAGCCGAGCTGCTTTTTTAGCTGCTCGTTGATCTCGTCAGCAATTGCCTGGACCTGACGCTGATTAGAACCGCTGGCGATAATAAAAAACTCTGTAAAGCTCGCGATGCTGCGCAGATCGAGAGCGATCAGGTCAAAAGCTTTTTTCTCACTCGCACATTTTATTGCGAGCTGAACCTCAGGGTCGAGCTCGGCGAACGGCGTTGGTTTTTCTACAATTTCTATTTTTACTGCCTCGCGTTGAAGCGATCTTTCTTGTGTTTCTTCCATTAGCTATAAATCTGATATTTTTCTATATAATTTGCAACCTCGACCGGAACATCCATTCGCCAGGTCTCATCATTTGAACGGATCTTTTGCCTGATCGCGGTCGCGGAAATGTTCATTTCGACGGCATCGGTGACATATATAGATTGCGGAATGTGGATTGCGGAATGCGGATTCGCACTGTTTCTCAAATCTATAATTCGCTGTCTTATATCGTCTGTAACGTGTTCAAAGCCAATATCAACTCCGGGACGTGTGACAACAATAATATTTGTCATCGTAAGTACATCTTCCCATTCCCGCCAGGTCCTTATATCCATCCACGAGTCGGCGCCCATAACGAAAAATATCTCGTCGTCCGGCATCTCTTCATTTATCCGCGACAGCGTCTCAACCGAATATGGCCGCTCAGGCACATTGATCTCCATTTTAGAGACGCTGATGTTCGGCTCATTTGCCGTTATCAAACATAGCATTGCGTAACGGTCATAGGCTGATGTCGGCGTCAGGCGAACCTTATGCGGAGCGTGAAAGGCCGGGATGAAGACGAATTCGTCTAATTCAAACCTTTCGAGCAAGCCACGAGCTATCGCCAAATGTCCGTTGTGCGGCGGGTCAAAACTGCCTCCATAAAATGCTATTCGCCTCATTTAAGAATATTAACCACAGAGTTCACAGAGGTAAACGGGCTTTTTAATGGAATGTATCGGTTCCTTTTAATATTTTGCTGCTTTCTCGGTGATCTCTGTGTTCTCTGTCGCTAATTGATCTAATACTTTTGCTACCGCAGCAACTAATTCCTTTA
>JAYVOS010000151.1:0-7536 GCA_043757775.1 Chloracidobacterium sp.
AGGGTAAAATTCGCGGCGATGACAGACGACGAAATATCGTTTCTCGCGGAACGCGGTGATCCGCTTGATAAAGCCGGGGCCTACGCTGTTCAGGCCCAAGCAGCTTTATTTATCGAGGGGATCGATGGCGACTACTGGAACGTGGTCGGGCTGCCGGTGAAATTGGTTTACGAACTGATAATGAAAAAGCCCGGCGGTTAGGCCGGGCTTTACGAGGTTTAGAAAAGTTTTAGAGTATCCTGTCGATCACCTTAGCGATCGGAACGGTGATGTCGTATTTGGCATCGGTTGTGATGCCGCCAAATTGTTCTGAGGCAAGGTTGCCGTTCTTGTCCAGGATAATAAACGTCGGGATCTGGTCGATCTTAAACTTTTTAAGCGTGACGGTACCGTCCGGATCATGCAAAATGGTGACATTCAGCTTGGTGGCAGTAGCAAACTTACGCAGCATCTCTGTCGAAGCGTAATTCTTCGATTTCGGATTTGCCGAGTCTGTCGCGACAAAATAAACCACCACATTTTTGTTGGCATATTTTTTCGCCAGCGTGTTGGTAAACTCCGCCTGTTTTGCTGACAAGGGCAGCCAAGCCGCGCCTACAGCCAAAACGACCACTTTGCCTGATTGATTTTCTAAATCAACCTTCGAGCCGTCTATCGAGGTCAGAACGGTTTGCGAAAATGCAGCTGCCGACAAAATTACCGTGAGAGCCAATGTTGAAAAGAAAACTTTTATCGTTCTCATATATTTATGAAAGCCTCTACAAGCTTTTCAATGTTTTTAGATGCAACTTTGATACCAATCTACTGCTTTCGATTAAGAATTACGTTATCGATCAGCCGGACGCTGCCAATAGCGACCGCAGCACATATCAGCGTCTCTTCATCTCCAACCTTATCAACGATTTGCAGCGTTTCGCGGTCACCTATAGCAATATAATCTATTTTAGCGAGCGGCTCGGTCTCGATACGATCTGTGACGATCTGCGTGAGAGTTGCGGCATTTCGTTCACCTTTTTTGAACGCTATCTTAGCCTCACGCAGAGCTTCGATGATAATTATAGCCTTTTGATGCTCCTCCGCAGACAGCAAAGCGTTTCGCGACGACAATGCAAGGCCTGATTCCTCTCGAACAATAGGCATGACGACTATTTCGGTTTCAAATCCCAGATCGCGAGTCAGGCGTTTTATAACGGCAACCTGTTGAGCGTCTTTTTGTCCGAAGAATGCACGATCCGGGCGAACCGTATTGAACAGAATTGTAACCACCGTCGCGACGCCGCGAAAATGTCCGGGCCGCGAGGCTCCCTCAAGCATTTCGGTTAATCCCTCTACTTCGACGTAGGTCGAAAATCCGTCAGGATATATCTCGTGAGCCTCAGGAGCAAAAACATAATCGACATCGTATTCCGCCAAGATCGCGGCATCGGCGGTCAGGTCACGCGGGTATTTTTCGAGATCGCTCTGGTCGTTAAACTGCGCCGGATTAACAAATATCGATACGATAACAATGTCGCAGGTCGCACGAGCCTCCTGCACCAAGGCGAGATGCCCTGCGTGCAAAGCCCCCATCGTCGGGACAAATCCGACAGTTTTCTCCTCGCGTCTGAGCTTACGCGAGATCGAAAACATACGTTGTCGGCGGTTGATGATCTCCATCTAGGCGCTCATTTCCTTTTTGGTCTCTTCGGTCAATCCGTAAGATTCCTGATCGCTTGGGTAGGCGCCGGATTTTACGTCGGCGGTCCAAGCGTGGATCGCGTCGGTCATAACTTTGTTGACATCGGCGTAGCGGCGGACGAAACGCGGTTGTCGGCCAAAAGTCATTCCTACTAGATCGTGCAGTACCAAAACCTGTATGTCGCAATCCTGTCCGGCACCGATACCTATCGTCGAAATGGTCAATTCTTTCGTGATCATCGCGGCGACCTCACGCGGGACGAGCTCGAGAACTACGGCAAATGCGCCGGCTTCCTCAAGCATTTTTGCGTCTTCGATCAGGCGTTTTGCCTGCTCCGCGGTTCTGCCCTGCACACGGTAACCGCCCATTTTATAAACTGACTGCGGCGTCAATCCAATATGCGCGACGACCGGTATCTCCTCGTCAACCAAACGCCGCACCAGATCCACTCTGTTACGTCCACCCTCAAGTTTTACCGCCTCGGCACCGCCGTATTTCATTAGCCGCAGGGCATTTTTAACGCTGTCGTCCTCATTTACATGATACGTGCCAAAGGGCATATCTGCGATGACCATCGCCCGCTCGGTGCCGCGTTTCACGGCTATGCAGGCCGAAATTATCTCATCCAGCGACACCGGGATAGTATTGCCGTAGCCGTGGATGACGTTTCCCATGCTGTCCCCGACCAAAATCATGTCCACGCCGGCTTCGTCAACTATCCTCGCGGTCGGATAATCGTACGCCGTCAGGCAGACGAGCTTTTCGCCCTTCTCTTTGGCAGCACGGATCGCAGGCAGGTAAACTTTGCCTTCTTTGTCGGGTTGTAGATACGCCATAAATTCCCTAAAGTCTAGCTTTTTGCTTAGGTTAAGTCTAGCAACAGGCGGTAGTCAGTAGTTAGTAGTCAGTAGGAGGTAGTAAGAAAAAGAATATCCGCCCGAACATAGCTTAATTGAAAACAAGCACATTACCGTCAAATTCCGACTACCTACTACTTACTACCGGCTACTCAATAACTACTTCATCGTTTGGCATCCAGCGGCGGACTTCGCTTGTGTCTTCGCAGGCTTCGAGAATGTCCGCGATCTCCTTATGCAGCGTCGGGTGCACCAGAGTAGGGGCAATTTTAGAGAGTGGTTTTAGTACAAAGTTGCGAAGATGTAGACGCGGGTGCGGGAGTATCAAAAACTCGGTGTCCATTACCTGTTTGCCAAAGAAAAGCAGATCGAGATCGACGGTCCGCGGACGCTTAACTGATTTATCTCCGCGGCCCAGCAGATATTCGATCCGCAGCATCCTCGCCATCATCTGCGTGGAGCTGACGTTGGTGACGTGTATCTCCGCCACCATATTCAAAAACTTTTTATCAGTGTCGATGCCGACCGGCTCGGTCTCGTATATCCCGGAGAGCTTATTCACCACAAAGCTCGCCTCCATCAGCCCGCGCACCGCCATCAACAGATTCCCCGCCCGGTCCCCAAGATTAGATCCCAGCCCCACATAGGCAACCGTCGTTGATTCATCCGCATAGCTCATCGCAAACAAAAATTAGACGAATCCGCGTTTGAAGTCAACAAGGCAGGGAATTTGGTTAGGGATATAGACTTAGCAGGAACTCTTTTCGTCTCTATTCAAAGCTCGTACTTCTAAATACAAAAGGCTTCGCCCGTGCGAAGCTTTTATGGCTATTTTATAGGGTAATAGTTAATAACCGTATACTCGAAGTGTATTGGTTAGTGTTTCTGGTCTTGGTCCATAACTATAGCCATCATTCTGTAAATAGGTGAAGACTATTTTGCCCGTCGTTCCAGGGTGACATGGAACCGGAACGCCCTTGGTCAAGGTCGCAGTTTCCAATACATCTACTTTGGTCTGGTCGTCAATAAATAAAACTTGTACTTTTATCTTATCTGCTCGCCAATTTTCATTACCCGCTCCACTCCATATCAAGTTTCCTCTCAATTCAATTCTCTTATTCGTCTGCCATCCACATTCAATAGTTTTTTCGGTTACTGCGATGGCTTTATTTTGGTCGTTGTAAAGCATGTAGTGGCCGCCCTCCTTATCTATTTTGCCAACATTTATATTTACTAATATGTTGTCGATCCAACCGAGCTTTGATTTGTTTTGGGCATTACCGTTCAAGACACACGCTGAAAAGACGAGTAACAGAAAACCTAATGAGGTAAGTTTCATAATCTATCTCCTTATTTTTTTTTGAATATGATGAGTGGACATAGTAGCAGACTTTTTTATTTAACCGAAATTCAGGTCGGTCGCATACGCCACCGTCGTTGATTCATCCGCATAGCTCATCGCAAACAAAAATTAGACGAATCCGCCTTTGAAGTCAACAAGGCAGGGATTTGGTTGTCTTATAGAATTTCAGTCGAGGCGGTCAAAGTCGTATATAATACAGCTATAGAAAAATTATGTGCGGACGAATATCACAAAAAGACATACGTAAATACGGCGATTATATTGACAGTTGGCTCTATCCCGAAAGTGAGATGGACGAGCGTCCGGGACGCAATAGCCCGATGCCGCGGATGAACCTAAAACCGACGGCTCCGGCGTGGATAGTTGCGCGGCGAGGCGACGGCATTATCAAAACTCTCGAAGCCCGCTGGTGGTGTCAATGGGATGGTGCAAAGCAGTTTGAGGCTAAATACCCGACCTTTAACGCTCGCGTTGAGACAATGCACGACAAAAAGCTCTGGCCCGCGTTGCTCAAAAAAGGCCTACGCTGTCTGCTGCCGATCGACAGCTTTTACGAGTGGCCCGTTAAGGGAAAAGGCATTCCGCCCGTTGAGATATTTGTCGAGGGTCGCAACCCCTACGCTCTCGCGGGTCTGTGGAGCCGCTATTACGAGGGCAGCGAGACCAGATATTCATTCACCGTCTTCACGACCGAGCCAAACGAATTCATGGTCCCCATCCATCCCAAAGCGATGCCCGTCATCCTCACCGATAAAGACGAACAGCACGCATGGCTCACCGAAGGCGACGAAGAGCTCCTGCGTCCATACACAGGCAAGATGGAATTCGACCAGCTCGGCGATACGCTTGAGAAACTTTATCCAGACGAGAGCCCGAAGAATTAGCTGTATACTTGTCCCGATTACGTCTTAGTGTTACATTTTCCGTCAGCGGCCGCGTACCAAACGATAAATATACATAGATGGAATTAAAGGAAGGTTACATTGAGGACTTCATTAGTGGAGCGGCGATCCGTTCGACTCCTGAAGAGGTTGAAGCCGTTCAGATATTTGCTCGGATGCTTGTCGAAGACTACGGATATCCCAAAGAATTGATTCGAACCCGTCCGCAATGGCGCGTTAAGGTAAGGCCGTCTGACCTAAAGAAAGAATACCCCGTAGATATTGCAGTCTTTTCTGAGAAGGAGCATTTAGATAACAATGTTTTAATAATTGTTGAGTGCAAGAAATCGAACCGTAAAGATGGGCGAACTCAACTTGAAGACTATTTACGTTTTTCGACGGCGAGGATTGGCGTTTGGTTTAATGGTAACGAAAAGCTTTTTCTAAAGAAAAGTGAGGTCAAAGGAAAAGTTATTTTCGAAATCCTTCCTAACCTTCCACGATACGGCGAGCGTCTCGAGGATATCGGCCTCTACAAACGTAATGATCTGGTAAAAGCACACAATCTAAAGAGTGTTTTCAAAACAATAAGGAACTACCTCGCGGCTAACGCCGTGGGAATTACTCGCGATGAAGTCTTTGCACAACAAATTATCAATTTGATTTTCTGTAAGATTTACGATGAGCGCTTTACTAGACCAGACGACACAGTCAGATTTCGGTCGGGTTTTGGCGAAAAGCCCGGTGACGTAAAAGAAAGAATTCAAGGAATTTTTGATCTCGTTAAAGAGAAATATATTGATGTAATCGAAAAGTCCGATGAGATCTTACTCGACGATCAGACTCTAGCGTATGCTGTAGGGGAACTCCAACTTTATTGCTTGATCGAAAGTGAGCGGGATGCAATTGCTGATGCTTTTGAAACCTTTATCGGACCGTCCTTGAAAGGTGGTCAAGGTCAATTCTTTACACCGAGAAACGTCGTAAAGCTCTTGGTGGACATGGTCGATCCAACTATAGACGAGAAAGTCATTGATCCAGCTTGTGGAAGTGGAGGCTTTCTCATTGAATCTATCCGCGACAGTTGGAGGAAGATTGAAGAGCGAGGGGAACAATTAGGTTGGCCTGATTCCGAGATAGCTTCTGAGAAACAAGAAGTCGCGATTAAGAATTTTCGCGGCATCGACAAAGATAGCTTTCTCTCTAAGGTTGCGAAGGCGTACATGGCAATTATCGGTGATGGCCGAGGTGGAGTTTTCTGTGAGAACGGTCTTGAATCTCCGAAACACTGGAAGAGTATCACCCAGGATCATATTCAGATGGGTTCATTCGATGTAGTCATAACGAATCCTCCATACGGTAAAAAATTAAAAATCGACGATACGTCCATACTTGCGTCGTTCAGTCTTGGTCACAAATGGGATATTAATAAAACAACCAATTACTACGAGAAGACAAACAAACTCTATACGAACGGACAGGCACCTCAAATCCTCTTCATTGAGCGTTGTCTCCAACTTCTCAAGGAGGGAGGAAGGCTTGGCATCATTGCGCCGGAAAGTATGTTCTGCAATCCGTCTCACAGGCACATTGTTGAGTACATCAAATCAATTGCTCGAATTCGATCCGTTGTTTCGCTCCCTGAAGAACTATTTCAACCCTATACCCATGCTAAAACGTGCGCAGTTGTTATTGAGAAAAAAAAGACGGATGACGAGAAAGGGCACGAAATATTTATGGCGGTTGCAAAGTGGTGTGGACACGATTCAAGAGGTCTACCAATTCCTAAGGATGATTTGCCAAAGATACTTGAGAAGTTTACGGAGTATAAATCAAATGGTTCTTTGGCGTATGACCATCTAGGCTTTATTATCAATCAAAAAGAAATCGTCGATAATATTTACCTCCCAAAATACTATAATCCAGAGGTCACGGAAAAGCTTGAAAGTCTTAAGTTAACTCATGATTTGCTAGTGTTTGGCGACCTAATAAAAAGTAGGGTTCTGAGTCTTTCCACTGGGCACGAAGTTGGAAAACTAGCTTATGGAACAGGCCATATCCCTTTCATCAGAACCTCCGAAATTGCGAACTGGGAAATAAAACTCGATCCAAAACACGGGCTTTCCGATGCGATATACGATGACCTTAAAGTTAAACAAGATGTGCGAGTAGATGATATCCTTATGGTTCGAGACGGCACCTATCTCGTCGGGTCATGCGCGTTAGTAACGAAATATAGCGCTAAAATTGTCTATCAAAGTCATATTTTTAAAATCCGTTCGAATAAGCCAAGCGAATTACATCCTTTCCTCCTTCTCGCAATTTTGACCAGCCCAATTGTTAAGGAACAAATTGCGTCCAAACGGTTCACTCAAGATATTATTGATACTCTTGGTGGTCGAATTAGAGAGCTTGTTCTTCCTATTCCAAAAAATGAAAAGGTTCGGAATGATATCATCGAAAATGTTCGACAAGTCATCGACCACAAGAATCATGCTCGCGAACTGGCCAAGCGAGCAATACTTGACGTCGCCCCTGTTGGCGAAGCTGACGACAATGAATTCCTTACAATGTTGAAATAGAGTGGAGGATTTGGGGGCAGGCGTTCGTTCTTAATACCCACGGATCAGCCTAATCCAAAACGTCGGCGTTTAATATTTGATTATCTTCTGCGACGGCTATGAGGGTTTTGTATTCTTGTTCGGATAGCTCTATTCGGCGGCCAAGACAAAAATGGCAGACGTGGCCTCGGATCAC
>JAYVOS010000152.1:0-2063 GCA_043757775.1 Chloracidobacterium sp.
AAGCCGCTGGTTTCACATCATCAGCGATACCGGCATTGCGTCTCAACAAAGTAAATATCACGACCGAGATCATCGCAACTGAGACGATCAACTTGATGCTCTGATTGCTGATCATACCAACCAGCAGAGCCCCAAGTGCCGAGCCGATGATCGTCAATATAATGAAAGGCGTGAGCTTGCCCACCGCGATCTTACGCTGCAGCAAAAACGGGATCGTGGCACCGACGGACATAAACACAAGCCCGAACATATTCGTCGCGACCGCGACCCGCGGCTCGACGCCAAATTGAAACATCACCGGCACCGCGATCAGCGAATTGCTCCCAGTGACGACGCCAACGACGCTTGTCAAAAAGAACACGATCACCAAAATTATCAGAGCGTAAAGTGCCATCGTCTATATCTTTTTGATCGCGGCCCGTTTGATGCCAAGCTTAATTTCTAATTCACGCAATTGCCCCGTCAACTCGACGACTTCTCTTTTATTGGTCGGCTCACCGCGAATTATCTCTTCGCATTTGAACAAAGTTGTTTCTGTCTTTTCGCGATCGAGCCCCGTGCGTTCGGCTATGGCTTTGGCGATCTCGCGAGAGTTAGACTTTAAGCCATCGAGCCCGAGCAGTCGCGTCACCCGTCGGCGAAAGTCTGTGTAGATATTTTCGATCGCGAGATCAAACGCCTTTGTCCGCTGCTGCAGCTCGGCCATCGCAGCGACGTATTCCAGCTTTGAAAGGCGGTCGGGTTCGGGTTCCGGCACAGCACGCGCAAATCGTCGGCTCTGCGAAAAGAATATGAAGCCGATCAACGCAACCGCTTGGATAAAGATCGCGACGACCGGAGTCCCGGCAAAAAATTGCAGAAAACGGTTATTGTCCGCTCCGTAACCTTGGTGATATTCGTCAAACGCGATGATGCCGTCACCCGCCGAGACCATATTTATCGCGAGCTTTGCATTATCGACTAGGCCAACGCCACCATTCGACACCATAAAGGGATCAGCCAAAAATACGATCCGCCCTGCTCCGTAGGGTGCGTCGATCAACAATGCGGCGTTACCCGATTCGACATGTACGATCGGTGCACTGTCACTCGGAGCAACGACCGATTCGACCAGCTTTTTCGCACGCGGCGGCGGCGGCTGATAATCATCGTTAGAACTGACACCATCAGTCATTTCGAAAGTAATGCCGGACGCAAATTGTGACGGTTGTACGGCGTTAATACCGCTCGTAAACACGGTCGGCTGCACGGGTTTAGCAGCAGCCGTGGTGCCTATCATTTGTTTTTGATCAGACGGATCAGTGTCCATGATCGCAAACGATTCTTTATTTTCAAACGCGATCTTCCATGCCGTCGAAGTCCTGATAAGCTCCTGAGGCGGAGCACGATCGATCACAACCAGCCGGCCGCCGCTTGAAACCCATTGAAGCAATTCGGCGGATTCGGCAGGTGTGAATTCGCGTCTTACCGGCCCGACGATCACAAATACTGCTGGCGTGTTCTTCTTTGCGGTGAGCAGAGCTGCGGGCGGCTCGAGCCATCGCACGGCCTTACGGCCTGTCTCATACAACAATGTGTAAAACGCCTGTGTTCCTGTCGCACCTACGTTGTAGCTAGAACGATTTGGCGTGTCCTCGTTGTCCGGGGTCTTCTCTTTCTGAACATAAGACGCAGCATTAAGGCCGGCCAAAATGGCGACCAGCACGATCATAAATAGAAATATGAACAGCTTTTGCTTCACTTTTTATACGTCCGCTATCGTCTGTCTGTAACGGGCACGGAAATCTTCCCAGTCCTGAGTCTCGGCGGGACGCAGTCCATACCAGTTGCGTTCAAAATTGGTCGTGAGTCCCGACATGTTTTCGAACAGATCTGTGCGTTTGCGGACGTCACGCAAATAATCGCGATTGGTTTTGTGTCGTGCGAGACCGATGACCTTGCGGTCGCTCAATTCGCACAAGAGAGCGATGTAGCCCTTTCGGATCGCCCCACGCAGATTGCCCTCTCGGGCGAGCCGCTCTGCTTCGCTGAAGAGAGCGTCAGCAGATTCGTCCGCCGAAATG
>JAYVOS010000153.1:0-7527 GCA_043757775.1 Chloracidobacterium sp.
TGTTCGTTTTTGCCTTTCAGGTGCTCGGCTTCGTGAAGCAAAATCGCCGCCCGCTCGGTCTCGTCTATCGGATAAGTAAAAAAATCGGGATAGAGAGTCATTATCTCAAATGGAAAATTTGTCGCTGCATAAGCATTTTCTTTCGCGACCGATGCGTTTAGCCAGTTGTCGTTGCTGCGATAGACCGTCAAGTTTTCGAGCAAAAATGCTTGCCCTGATAAGCCTTTATCCTTTAATATCCTTATTGATTTTCGGACAGAACTTTTTTGGTCAATTGTCAGCGAGGCAGCCGAGATCACAAGCGTTAGATAAAATCCAATTAGCACCGCGAATAGGACACAGATACAGACCACGGCACGCATAAGTAAACCTGATCCAGACCGCTTACCGACACTTGTGCTGCTCGCCTCGACCAATTCGCCCTGACATCGGACACACTGTGCCGCGCTTGCAAAATTAACGAGTTGGCAATTTAAGCATTTTTTCTTCATCGCGTAACTGGAGGCAGGAGCGCACAAAGCGCTGTTATATAAAAACACTTAATAGCTCTGGTTTCCTTTATTTTGAGCCGTTGTGCCACGATGATAAACGCGCTGGGCATTTACGGCATCAAACTCTCAAGTTGCATAAAGTGGTGAACCGGTAATAAGATTCTTCTTTACGTTTTTTGCTTAGGAGTAATTCATGAGATCAATTGGACGCATAATTTTTACCACCCTGTTTTTAACGGCATTCGGTGTTTCGGCTTACGCTCAGGAAACGCAGACGCGGGTTGTTGACGAGGTTGTAGCTCAGGTCAATGATGGCGTGATCACACTTTCACGTATCAAGCGAGAGATAAAGGGGATCGTCGATAACGAGGTCCAACAGGGTAAAAAACGCGAAGATGCCCAAAAAATGGTCGATGAAAAGCAGGGCGAACTCATTGCCAACTTGATCAACGAAGAACTCCTTATCCAAAAAGCTAAAGAGATGGGTCTCGACAGCGAGATCGAAGCAGGCCTAAACCAACGCCTGACGGACATCATGAAGCAGTACAACCTGAAAACCGTTGATGCACTTTACGCAGAGATGGAAAAGCAGGGCGTTGACCCTCAGGAACTTAAAGACACCTGGCGCAAACAGTCCACTCGCGATGCAGTCCTGCAGCGCGAACTACAGCAAAAGATATATTGGGGCTTGAACGGAAAGGAATTAAAAGATTATTACGAAAGCCACAAAAGTAAATTCTCATCCCCCGAGACGGTCTCGATAAGTGAGCTTTTCTTAGGCTTTGCAGGCCGTGACGAAGCGGCAGTTCGCACTAAAGCATCTCAGTTGATCGCTCAATTAAAAGCGGGCGGAGATTGGGCAAAAATTGTTAAAGAAAATACGGATCCCGGTGTCATTACACAAGGCACGGGCAAGGCGGAAAAACTTAAAGTGAGCGATCTGGTCGAAGCTCTGTCGAAACCACTCAAAGGTATTAAGGTTGGCGAATATACAGTCCCTTTCGAACTTGATCAGTTAGGTATCGCTATTTTGAAAGTTGACGCTCGTGAGCAAGCAAGCGCTGAATCAGTGTTTGACGAAAATGCGGTGAGGCTGGCTATTATGAACGAAAGATTGCCTAATGAACAAAAGAAATTCTTTTCAAAGCTCCGTGCCGATGCGTACATCAAGATAAGCGACACATACCGGCCGATCGTCTCGCCGATATTATTTGCCGACGAGCGGACCGAAAAAACAAAAAATTAATTGCTACTTTTAATGAAATAAGAAAGGCCGGATATCCGGCCTTTCTTATTTCATTAATTAGCCGAAGCTGTAATAGAATTTGCCTGTGGAGCAGGACCGGCGATGACACCCGCTTCGCAGGAATCTAATTCCAGGTCTTTGTCCGATTCGGCTTCGACAACACCGTCACCAAAAGTCTCTCGCGCGGTCAGAGTTTCGAAATAGATCGTAATATTATCCAATATCTCGTCTGCCGAGTGCGAATGGTACAGCGTTTGGCGAAATTGAGCACCGCCGACGAGTCCCTTGGTAAACTGTCCGGCGAGCTGCTTCATTTTTCCCAAAGACACGATCTCAGGCATTTCTTCGCGGCACATTGAGAAAAATTCGAGCAGCACGTCTTTTTTCTCCTGCAAGTCTGGCTGATAAGGTTCGCGGCCCTCGATCACGTCCTGAAACTGACGAAATATCCAGGGGTTTTGCATAGCGCCGCGTCCGATCAAAATACCGTCTGTACCCGCTGCTTTCCACTGTTTGATGCCGTATTCTATGGTCGTAATGTCGCCGTTGCCGGAAACAGGGATGGAAACCGCATCTTTCACCTGCTTGATGATCTCCCAATTCGCAAGGCCTTTGTAGCCTTGATCACGAGTGCGTCCGTGGACCTGTATATGCTCGACGCCGCACTGCTCCGCCATTTTTGCAACGTCAACGACGTTTATCGTAGTTTCGCTGTAACCGGTTCTGACCTTGAGTGTGAGCGGGATCGTGATGGTTTTTTTTATCTCTTTCAGGATGCTTTCCAGCAATTTCGGGTCGCGAAGCAATCCGGAGCCGCCACCATTCTTAACAACCTTTGGAGCCGGACAGCCGCAATTTACGTCCAAAATATCAGCACCGATCTCCTGCGCCATCTCAGCTCCCATCGCCATTCGATCAGCCTTGCCGCCAAAGATCTGCACAGCGTAGGGACGTTCTTCCTCATCAAAATGCATCTGCCGTTTGGATTTAGGATTGCCCCGCGTGAGCCCCTCGACCGAGATAAACTCCGACACGACCAGACCCACGCCGCCCCGCCGTTTTATCAAACGGCGAAAGGTATAGTCCGTCACCCCCGCCATCGGCGACAGGATAAGCGGCGGATCTATTACGATATCTCTGATCTTAAAGGGTTTCATTAATCTTTGATGCTCGCAGACGACAATTTAGCAGTCTATAACGAATTTGCTATCTCCTGAAATCGCATAAAGAATTTCCCGACATGAAGTCCGTCCATGATCCTATGATTTGCCTCGACTGACAGCGGCATCATTTTATTGTCACCCGCATCAAAACGTTTCCCAAACACTATCCGCGGTACTGTCTGGCCTTTGTCGAGGCGGCTGGCGTGCTTGAAACTTGTAAACGAAACCCATGGAATAACCGAATAATAAATGAGATCGGCTCGATCGGATTCGACGTCAAAGGTCTTCATTGCCTTGTATTTTTCAAGGGCATCTTTGCCTGACCGGTTGAATTCGAAAACGTCGTCTTTCATCTCAAAATAGGCAAATGAAAACGTCTCATCATCGTTGAGGATGGTTTGTGTCGCATGAATACGGTCAAATTCTACCAACCTGCCAAAGAACAACCGTACCCGAAACTCCCGTATTTCGTTCGCGGCAACCAGTGAACAATAAAGAACAGTGAGGGAAAATGAAAGATCGTTTTGCTTGCAAAACTTGTAGAGAAAACCAACATCAACATTGGCCGAGAAATTAAAAAACGGATCTTCATAATCCTTGAAAAAATCATATGTCGCCTTTCGCGGCCATTTTTCTATATCGAGATCAGAATACATTTACAGAATGTGTATATAAAAAAATTATTGAAACATTTCGGCGTGCTTTGACAGTTAAATCTCTAAAAATACAAGTATTTATAAGAATACCATACACTTTCCCTACTTGTAACAGCGTGTCATATGACCGAACCGAGCCGTCGATTTAAAAGATTTAACATCTGTAGGCTTGTGTAATAAAATATTTTCGGCTTATAATTCGGCAGTTTTTCAATTAAGAAACACGGAATTTATAAAACTGTAACCTTTGTGGTTCCCCAAAACCTGACAGCATCTGCTGAAGATTTTGTGTTGCAGTTGAACGATTTCAATTTATTTAGCGGCTTGCTTATACCGTGTCCTGTTTCTGAAACGCGGTTTGGTCATTCAAAATCTAAAAGTGGAGAAAAAGTTATGTTAACTAACAAGCATTCTATGCGAAACACTTGGTTGTTAAGGTTCGGGTTCTGCTTGATCCTTTTGTCGATGGGGTCAATGAGCATGTTAGCTCAGGACATTACGTCCGGAACTATCCAGGGAACTGTCGCCGATGAGCAAGGAGCAGTCATTCCCGGTGCAACAGTCGAGGCTCGAAATTTTGCGACGAATTTCACCAAATCTTTTACGACAGATTCCGATGGGCGTTTTACTTTTCTATCGATGCCTACGGGTCGTTATGTGATCTCAGTGACCAAAACCGGATTTTCTAAACTGACCCAGGAAAATGTCGAGTTAACGGTAGGCAGGTTGATTTCGTTGAATGTTGCGTTAAAGGTTTCCGGAGTGAGTGGAGACGTAACGATCTCCTCAACCCCTACGATCGATACCGCTAAGACGGAGGCAAGTACCACACTTAACGACACCGCAATCAGCAATACGCCGATACTCGGTAGAAAATTCGAAGATCTTTTAACATTAACTCCCGGCGTTAGCATTACCCAAGGGCCGGACGGTGACGAGATCAATTTTGCCGGCCAACGCGGTGTTTTCAACAACGTCAGTCTTGACGGCGGCGATTACAACAACGGATTTTTCGGCGAACAAGCAGGCGGACAACGTGCCGCGATCGATATCACGCTGGATGCCGTCCAAGAGTTTCAAGTTATAGCGACAGGTGCAAATGCCGAATATGGTCGCACGGCGGGTGGAATAATTAACGTTATTTCGAAATCAGGAACAAATGATGTGCATGGCAGCCTATTTTATTACCAGCGCCTTAAAGCCTTGTCGGCGAACACATCTGACGGAAAACCATTGACCAACTTTAATAGAAAGCAATTTGGCGGAACGATCGGCGGCCCTATCAAACGCGACAAAGCTTTCTTTTTCTTCGCGATAGAGGGCATAAGAGAAAAGCTGACGCGACCAAACCTGAGTTTGCCGATAGGATCGCCTTGCTCATTGCAGACTCCTACGGTTCAGGCGAATGAGGCTCTGATCATCGGCAGTTCCGACTGCCAAAGACGAGCTCTGATCACTTTCATTCAAGCTTCCCGCAATCAAAATGAAGGATTGCCAGTCGATCATGGTATCCAAAATTATGCGTTTCTCGGAAAACTTGATTGGAATTTGACACCAAGCAATAAACTCGGCATTTCATACAATTTCGATCATTCGAAAAATACCAACCAAACTTTTGATGTTGCGACCTACGGTACGTCGGCAAATGGAACCGAAGGGCCGTCAAAAATAAATGCGGTAAACGTAAATCTATTCAGCACGCTCTCGCCGACCATGGTGAATGAAGCACATTTTACCTACTCGCGTGAAGCTCGTCCTCGGGCTGCTAGTTCTTCAAATATTCTTGCCGATACAGCCATGGGTTTTGGTACCACATTTCGCTTCGGCAATCCTTTTTTCTTGAACCCTAACGTTGATGAGCTTTTATGGCGAACACAAGTTCGTGACAGTATCTCGATCATTTCAGGTCGTCACAATGTCAAGATTGGAGGTGAGTGGTTGCACACACTCAACGATCAGGTGTTTCGCGGGTTCTTCACGGGACGATATATTTTCGACAGCGTGAACGGCTTTTTACGGTACGCCTCACCCTCAGCACCAGGTGGATTCGGACCCAGAACGCAGGAGTGCGTCAGTGGAACTGGTGTCGTAACATGGGTAACATCACCGACCCCGTGCCCCGCCGGAAATACCGTTAACGGACCTTTACTCCTATACCTACAGAACGGGATATCTACCGGAATCGCCGGCGTCCCGCCTCCCGGAGCGTCAAGAATAACGAATCAAGACTACGCATTGTTTGCTCAGGATAAGTGGCAAATTAGACCCAATCTCACTTTTAATTACGGATTGCGTTGGGAAGCTCAAATCTTTCCTAAGCCCGTAATCCCTCCTTCGAAGACCGCTTATGGATCTTTACTTAGCAATCCACGCTTTCCATCCGACGGCACGCTCCACAGTCCCAAAAAAGAGTTCCAACCCCGCGTAGGTTTTGCCTGGGACATTTCTAACAACAGCAAGTCTGTCATGCGGGCCAGCTACGGTATCTTTTACGGACGGCAAAACATGCTGTCACAAGTGGGGTCAATTACTGACAATGGAGCGCAGCAATATGGTATATTCTGTAACTCCAGCTTCGCCTTTACCTGTTTTGGCGCGGCAGCACAACCACCCACATGGCCCAATGTCCAACCCATCGCACCGGGCGGCGGGATTCCTTTTGGAGCCAGCGTCCGCGTATTTAGCAAGGATTATGCTAACCCGCGCATCTACACGACAAACATTCAGTTTGAACAGCAGATCGCCGACAATTTGGCGTTGTATTTTGATTTCACGCACGCGCAGGGAGTCCACTTGACTCGCTTCCTGAATTACGCCCGTACCGGTCTATTTCCGACGCTAGGCGATGTTTTCGTGACGAGTGCCGTAGGCAAGTCGCTCTACAATGGCTTTACGGTTGGGATGAGAAAGCGATTCAGCCAACATTATCAACTTGAGGCGAACTATGTCTTCTCAAAAGATAAAGACGACGATTCAAACGAACGCGACCCTTTTACTGATCGTTCGTTTAACATAAACAATCTGTCGCTTGATTACGCATTGTCCGATAGAGACATTCGACATAAGTTCAACTTTTTCGCCTATTTTCAACTGCCCGGGAAACTGGAGTTCACTCCACGCTTTCAAGCTCGCTCGGCACAGCCCGCTACGCCTTCCTTGCAAACCGCGACAAATCGCAATACGCTACGCAAGGATAATCGGGTTACGTCGTTCGATTGGCGTCTGGCACGTCCGTTCAAACTCGGGGAGAAAGTTGAGTTGATCCCCCAAATGGAGTTGTTTAATACATTTAACTCGAAAAACTACATCAACTCGTCTTTCAGTCCAGGAAATCAGAGCTCGCTCAACGCCCCAAGCCTATTTAACTTTGACGGCTTTTTACGGCAAGGCGTTGGAGATCCAAGACAGCTACAACTATCAGTTAGGTTGAAATTCTAGAGGTTATTAACAGACTTACGAAATGGAAAAACCCGGCTCAAAACCCGGGTTTTTCCATTTGTTTAGCCCAACGCTGCCTCCTCACAAACGAGAGCGGCATCCGAATAATCTGAGTGAGCATCCATTCAAATTGCGCTAATGCGGTCTATTTCTTTCCGTTTTTGAGCACAAAGATCAATCCGATCACAAACATCACTAGGGAAATGATCAGAACCAATATGCCTGGAATAAATCCGAGCATCGCTTCGCCCATATTTGTTCGGCCATTTGTCAGAGGAACAAGAGCGATAGAAATAATTGCAACGGCGAGGCCGAGCAACGTTCCCAAAATTCCTAATATCATCACGATTTTCCAAAGCATAAGTTTATTACCCTCCTTATCGGCATTAATTAGTACAAACTCAATGCCGTGAAAATGACCCCCTGCCGTGTCCGCCGAATACAGACGCGACCCACAGCTTGATACTATTTCGACGCTTTCTTTAACTCAATACCCGTTGCTTCGAACGAAACTTCGGTGACGGTTCCGTCGG
>JAYVOS010000154.1:0-2060 GCA_043757775.1 Chloracidobacterium sp.
CATCAACTACATACAGTCAGCTGGCTGTATCGGTTGCGGATGTCAATTTACCTGCAGGCACGCAGCTTGCTGTGTCGCTTAACTCATCTCCTATCGGTACTATAACCCTTGATCCGCTAAAACGCGGTTCCCTTATGCTATCCACCTCGAACGGCGGAACGGTGCCGGTGGTCATCGCCGGAAATGCACTGGCTGTAAAAAATGGCGGCGTGACGATCTTGGCGGGTACATTTGCAACCCTGCCGACGCCTTCACCGACTCCGTCACACACGCCGACGCCTTCACCGACTCCGTCACAAACGCCGTCCCCTTCACCGTCGCCGAGTGCTACGCCATTGCCCCCTCGTGCCTTTGCGGCTCGCCTAAATGGAGCCAGGGAGGTACCACCTGTGACGACGGACGGCCAAGGTTCCGGATTTTTGTCACTCAACTCCACTGAAACCCAGATCAGGGTCTACATCGGATTTTGGAATCTTTCGTCGGCTGCGACTGCTATAACCATCAATGGTCCGGCAATGTCCAGTGAGAATGGCCCGGTTATTTTCACGCTGACGCTTCCAACTAATTCATCAGGCTACACGTCTCAGACATTCGATGTGACCGCTGACCAGGTAAGACAGCTTAGAGGCCGCCTCTTGTACTTTCAGGTGGCGACAACCACCCATCCGAGCGGCGAAATTCGCGGGCAGATAAATCCGCTTACTGCGCAGCGGGGTGGCCATCTCGGCGCCGTTAGCGGATTCATATCGTCAACACTGGGATCTGACAATATCGGACTGTCCAGCCCATCTTTGCGGAGCTCTACGTGTTGGGATGACTATGGCAGCGATGTCCTCCTCCCTTGCGACTTCGGTGGTGGTGTTATTTCCGAATAGGACAAACGGTGACACCGAGTTCTCGAATTCACCTTGCGTTTTTATTTAACAAAAAGGCACGAGCAGAAATATTCTGTTCGTGCCTTTTTCAAATGTCTTTTCGAAACGCTTTGATTCCTACATTAGCTTTCAAATTGTCGGCCGCATATTAACTACGCTGCTTCTTCCGTGCGAATCATCACCTCGAAGACAGGAACTTTTTTCTCAATCATTTCGCGGGTTACGACGATGTCTTTGACCTTTTTCTCTGAGGGCAGGACATACATTGATTCGAGCAGAACCTCTTCGAGGATCATCATCAAGCCGCGGGCTCCAACCTTGCGTTTGTAGGCTTGCTCGGCGACGGCGGCGATGGCTCCGTCGGTGAATTTGAGGCCGATATTGTCGAACTCAAATTTCTTTTGATACTGCTTGATAAGAGCGTTTTTCGGTTTGGTCAAGATCTCGATCAGGGCCGCCTCGTCAAGCTCCGTCAAAGTAGCAATGACCGGGATGCGGCCGACGAATTCGGGTATCAGGCCGTAGTGGATCAGATCCTCAGGCTCGAGCTTCATGATCGATTCGTTATGACGCTGCTTGTTGGTCTTGACGTCGGCCTGAAAACCAAGCGATTTGTTGCGAAAACGCTTTTCGACGACCTTTTCGAGGCCGATGAAGGCTCCGCCACAGATGAACAGTATATTCGTAGTGTCAAGCTGCTGAAAGTCTTGCTGAGGATGCTTACGTCCGCCGCCGGTCGGGATGTTTGCGGTAGTTCCCTCAAGGATTTTCAATAGAGCCTGCTGGACGCCTTCGCCGGACACGTCACGCGTGATCGACGGGTTATCGTCCTTGCGGCAGATCTTGTCGATCTCGTCGATGTAGATGATTCCCTGCTGTGCCTTTTCGAGATCGCCGCCCGCCGCCTGGACGAGCCGCAGCAAGATATTTTCAACATCTTCGCCGACATATCCTGCCTCAGTCAAGCTGGTCGCATCGACGATGCAGAAAGGCACGCTCAATTGACGAGCAAGCGTCTGGGCGAGCAAAGTCTTACCGGTTCCGGTCGGGCCGATCAGGAGAATATTTGATTTTTGAAGCTCGATCTCGCTTTTGCGTTTGGCGGCTTCGAGGCGTTTGTAATGCTGATAGACAGCGACGGATAGCCGCTTTTTCGATTCGTCCTGGCCGATGACATATTCGTCA
>JAYVOS010000155.1:0-2060 GCA_043757775.1 Chloracidobacterium sp.
TTGTCTTGCCGATCAAAATCATTACCTCCAACCGCCAACTATCCGCGGCACACTACAACTTTGCCTTGACACCGAAACCGTCTTTAGAGATGCGATTCTCTGCCTTTTTGTCCTTAAATAAACATATCCACAGACAAACGAAATCGTTCTGCGAGACGGCGAATCTCTACCTAGTTTTGTTGCCCTGTTCAGTTCGAGGAGTATTATGCCGTCATGAAAGCCAGGGCCTAAAGATATCTGCGTTTAGTTGCGATGCGTTCTCACTCACCGCGATCCTCTTCCGATATTCGTCGCTTCGTTCAGTTCGAGCAGCATCGCACCGTCGTTGTCCATATCGATGTTGTTGAAGAGGATCGTGCCTGTGGGCCTGATCTCAAAGTGTTTGCAAAACGCGGCCGCGTTTATTATGCGGTAAGTATATTTTGGTTCGCCGGATCTGTAGCGTTCGCGGGCGCGGGTTTTTATCGGAAATGCGTGCGCCTTTTGCGGATCGACGGGTGCCAGACCTATGGTGCGGTTTTCTTCGTCATAACGCATCTCGACCGCCGCCGGCAGCCCAAGAGCTTCGTATGCTTTAGAGTTAAGCAATACCACCTTCTTTTTATTTAATGTAACCCGCAGCCCACCATCGGATTCGCTCTTTGCATCTAGATAAGGTTTACCGTTAAATGTGACCCATCTTCTTTTCATTACTTTTTACCTCAGCGATCGCCTCGCGGCTACAAGTTTCCGTGTCCCTCGATGTCACCATCCCTCTCTTGCATAACATACTGTATAGTCTATGCAACATTTTGTCAAATCTGAGTTTATTTTTTGCCGTTTGCGGCTCACATTCTTGGGCGGTTGGGTGACCGTGAGAGCAATGAGGTGATAACGGCCGGACGATGTACGGGGCGGCAACGATGCACTCTGATGTTACTAATGCAATATTTTTTCGTATTTTTCGATGATCGATCTGTTGACCAAAGCGGTGTTTAAAGCTGACCTGATGGCATATATTGTATGACCTGGCCCCGTTTTTGTCCGACCAAAATTAAAATTTGCCGCCGACCGGCAAAGAAATACGGCATTAATATACTTGACTCAGTAAATCTATTATGATAACTTCTAAATAGAGGTTATTATGATTATCGAAACCCCGTTACCAAAGACTTTACAGCAAGCCGTTAAAGCGTTTGCCGATCCTCAATTCTGCATCGAACTCGTTGCCGCAATGCGATGGATCGACGGTAAAGCCACTTGCCCAAAATGCTCCGGCACTAACGCTCACTACATGGAATCCCGTAAAGTTTGGCAGTGCAAAAACAAAAAGTGCAAGAAACAGTTTAGCATAAAAACTGGCACTATTTTTGAGGATTCGGCTATCAGTTTGGAGAACTGGTTAATGGCAATGTGGTTGCTTGTAAACGCCAAGAATGGCATCTCAAGCTATGAGTTAAGCCGTGCTACTGGGCTGACTCAGAAAAGCTCGTGGTTCGTCCTGCATCGTCTCAGAACCGCTATGACCGTTGGCACTATTGAGAAAATGTCTGGCACTGTCGAGATGGACGAGGCTTTCATTGGCGGTGATGCCAAGAATATGCACAGTACTAAACGTCGAAGCTAACTCTGAAATATTCACCGACCAGTCAGTTATTTATCGCAACCTTTGGGAAAACTACGTTCACGATAGCGTTAATCACTCGGTGGAGTATGTTCGCGGTAATGTTCACACTAACTCAATCGAAAACTTTTGGAGTCTATTGAAACGAACCATCAAAGGCACTTACATTTCAGTTAGCCCTGCACACCTGCAGAAATATGTAGAGGAACAAGTATTCAGATATAACGAACGGAAAGAGAACGATCAAGTCCGTTTCGTTCGTCTGCTTGAGTCGATTAGTGGTAAACAACTTACCTATTCAAAGCTGATCGGCTATCAAACGGCAAGCTAATAAGCCTCAGTTAAAGCGAGGGCGGCCGAAAAAGAAGAGCACCAAATGAGCTATAGATGTTAAACATCTATTTTGCTCTCAGTTTAAGCAAGAATATTATATAATCGGACTTGACTTGTTTCAGCA
>JAYVOS010000156.1:0-2058 GCA_043757775.1 Chloracidobacterium sp.
GCGGAAATTCGGCGTCGATGTTCTTTAAGTTATATGCGCGAGCACCTTTGACGCTGATGCGGTTGCCGTTTGCGAGACGCCGAACGTCCGGCACCTCAATGCTCAGTTCCCCGCTCATATAGCGGCCAGTGAGCGAAAGTTTATTAGCCTCGATCTCCGCAGGCGTACCCGTCGCGATAATCTCGCCGCCGTGCGTCCCGGCGAGCGGGCCGAGATCAATGACGTAATCCGCATTCTCGATCGTCTCCTGATCGTGCTCGACCACCAGTACCGTGTTGCCCAGATCCCGCAGCTCATGCAGCGTGTCAAGCAGCCGCTTATTATCACGCGGATGCAACCCGATCGACGGCTCGTCCAGCACATACAACACACCGCGAAGCTGCGACCCGATCTGCGTCGCGAGCCGTATCCGCTGCCCTTCGCCGCCCGAAAGCGACGCCGATGAACGCGAAAGCGTCAGGTATCCGAGACCTACATTGTCGAGAAACCCAAGCCGCCCCTTGATCTCTTTGAGGATAAGCCCCGCGATCTTTTCATCACGCGGGCTGAGCTTGATCGCGTCAAACCGCTTGACCGAATCAGATATCGGCAACTCCGTGTAATCGGCGATGCCGTAACCATTGACCCTCACCGCAAGGCTCTCCGGCTGCAGGCGTTTGCCTTCGCACGACGGGCACGGCATCGGAGCGATCATCTCTTCGAGAGCGGTGCGTATCTTTTCCGACGGCGGATTTTCGAGCCGCTCACGCATCGCACGCAAGGCACCGAGCCAGTCGCGTTCGAATTTATAGTCGCCGTGGCGAAAGGTCAGCCGACGCTTCGTGCCGTTAAAAAATGCATCGCGGATCTCTTGCGGCAGATCGTTGAAATTAACCTGTAAAGCATCGGAACTGTCGCCAGAACCACTCAGGTCTTTGGTTTTACGGAGCTTTTTACGCGGCTTTTGATTAGCCGTCGCAGGCTCTAGCGGATCGCCGACGGTAAATTTCTCGATGATCGCGACAAGCGCCGACAGCAAAAATGTCGCTCCTGTTTTATCGACGCCGTTAAGAAAATCTACTTTACTGGCAGGCACATCGCCGTCCGGCACGATCTTTTTCGCGTCGATCTCAAGGACCGTCCCGATTCCCTGACACCGCTTGCACGCACCGAATGCCGAGTTGAATGAAAACGAACGCGGCTCAAGCGGCGGGATGTTGATGCCGCAATTTACGCACGCCATCTTTTCGGAATAGAGCTTTTCGTCGCCGTCGATGATCGAGATGAGCACGGCGCCGTTCGTTAACTTGAGAGCGGTTTTTACGGATTCGGCAAGGCGGTCGCGAACACCTTCTTTCATCAGCAGACGGTCAACGACGACCTCAATTGTGTGATTCTTACGTTTGTCGAGAATGATCTCTTCGTCAAGTTGCCGCAGATCGCCGTCGATGCGTGCTCGCAGAAAACCGTCTTTGTGCAGCTTTTCAAGTTCTTTCTTAAACTCGCCTTTGCGTCCGCGAACCAGCGGAGCAAGTATCATCACGCGTTCACCATCAGGCAATTCGTTGACACCCGCGACTATCTGATCTACCGACTGCCGCGTGATCGCTGCACCGCATTGCTGACAATGTGGTTGCCCGATAGACGAGAAAAGCAGCCGCAGAAAATCATAGATCTCAGTAACTGTGCCGATCGTCGAACGCGGCGAACGCGACACGGTCTTTTGCTCGATCGAGATCGCGGGACTCAATCCCTCGACGGAATCGACATCCGGTTTTTCGAGCTGATCTAGGAATTGACGTGCGTAAGCGGACAGCGATTCTACGTATCGTCGTTGACCCTCAGCATAGATCGTGTCGAATGCAAGCGACGATTTGCCCGACCCGGACAGCCCAGTGATCACGACAAATTTATCGCGGGGAATATCGACGTCGATGTTTTTTAGATTATGCTGCCGCGCTCCGCGGACTGTTATCTGCTTAATGCTCATCTAGGATACGAATTTAGCCACTAGCCGAAACGAGTATTTTAGCAATTACAGCTACAGAATGCGAAGCACCGCGAAAAGCGAGACTACGG
>JAYVOS010000157.1:0-7515 GCA_043757775.1 Chloracidobacterium sp.
GGAGATACGCGATCAGAAAATGAAGCGTGTGCTTGAGTTTGAAGAGTTCGCGAAATGTGCCGGCGACCTCGCTCAATCCAGCGGAAATTATATTTTTTCCTACGGGGGCGGAGCGAACAGGAACGCGGCTTTTCAAGAATTTAAATGTTATTAATGAAAATCCAGCCCACCAGACACCGGTTATAAGAAAACAAAAGCGAGCAGCAGTTCCGGTCGAAATGCCAAGTTTTTCAGCATTCAGTAATAGCCCAAAGCCAAGAACTAGCGTCATGAAACCGCCGAAATAACCTGACGCAAACGCCCAACTCGATACTTTATCGCGGTTATCCTCCGATGTGATGTCGGGGAGATATGAGTTAAAGAACACGACCGACGCACCAGCACTCAAATTGGCAATTATCAACAGTAAAGCCCCTACAAAATAGAGGTTGTCATGCACGAAGAACATTAACGCACACGCAATAGCTCCGGCGTAGCAAAAGACCGCCATAAAAGTCTTTTTCAGATGAGTGTAGTCTGCAATTGCGCCCATCACCGGCAAAAAGAATATCTGAAGAAAGACAGATGCTCCGATCGAATAGGAAAATAGCGATTTTGCAGTCACAAGATCGTGGCCCATGATCGTAATTAACGCACCGTTTTCGCCGACTGCTTTTTGAGCGAGCGATGTGAGGTATTCGCCGATCAGCACGCCGAGAAAGAGTGTGAAAAAAGCGTGGTTTGCCCAGTCGTAGGTTATCCAGCCGAAAATCTCGCGGCGGTTATTCTTTTCCATTTTGATCGAATCCATTTGTCGTGTTTATATTTATATATTGTCTTTTCTGATACTCGACCACAATAAGACAGATAGTGATTTTTGTCTAACAGGCTCTTAAAACTAAGCTTCTACTGACAACTGACAACCGGCTACTGACAACTGACCACGATTCCCTTATCATTTAGTTTCGGTTTGCACACTGTTTATGAAAGCAATGATCTTGGCCGCCGGCTTTGGCACGCGGTTATTTCCACTCACTATAGACCGCACGAAACCGGCAATTCCATTTTTGGGTAAGCCGCTCGTCGGCTATGTTGCGGAGTATCTGGCAAAATTTGGGATCACAGATATTGTCGTTAATCTTCACCACCAGCCGGAATCGGTGATCGACGCTCTAGGTGACGGCAGTGCGTTTGGCGTGCATATCGATTACGCCCTCGAAGTTCCAAATATTCTCGGCACCGCCGGTGCTCTAGACAATGCTCGGCAATATCTCGAAGACGATACATTTCTCATCGCTAACGGCAAAATCATCACTGACATCGATATTTCAGCTGCACTTGAAACGCATCGAAACTCCGGTGCGATAGCGACGATGGTATTAAAGCCGAACGCAAAACGCGAGAAATTTACCATCGTCAATACAGAGGACGGTTTTGTCACCGGTTTTGGTGATGACGCGACGCCGGTGACGGAGGCTGAGCTTCGCGATACGTTACATGACATTGTCACGCCGCTTATGTTTACGGGTATTCACATTCTCGAACCGCGGGTGTTCGACTACATTCCGCGAGGCGTTTATTCGGATATTGTCCCGACTTTTTACAATCCGGCGCTCAAAAAGGGCGAAAAGATCGCGGCTCACGTGACCGACGCAAATTGGTTCGAGCTTTCGACGATCCCGCGCTATCTCGACATCAGCCTAGCGATGATGAAGGTCGGCGATGTTCATTTTGGACGCAATTGTGTGCTTGCAGGGGCCGCAAGCCTCAAGGATTCTGTGATCTGGGACGACGTGACCATCGGCGACGGAGCGACGCTTTACCGAACCATCGTTGCTGACGGCGTGACGATCGAACCCGGCGAGCATTTTGAAAATGCTGCGATCGTGCGGGCTGATATGGTTCGCAATTGCTCCGAGATCCCGGAAAAGGCCCTAAAAGGTTACATCCAAGGCGATAATTATATTGTTCCTCTAAACTAGATGTCCGAAAGCCTAGACCGTCTAAAACAATTCCTCAATTCCCGTCAGCCAGACGGCGAGATCACGCCGTTGACCGCTGATGCATCGACGCGGGAGTATTTTCGTGTGCAATGGGACGGCGGGACGGCGGTGGCGTGTGTATATCCTGAGCCGTTCGAACCGGCGGAGCAGACTTTTCTGGATGTCACGAGGCTTTTTATCGCGGGTGGATTGCCTGTGGCGAATGTGCTGGATGTTGACGGCGGACTCGGTGTGATCGTGCAGGAAGACCTCGGCGACCGCATCTTGCGTGACGTGATGATGGCGGCTGACAATGCCCCGCGAAAGCGTTTGCTCAACGAAGCGATCACGCTCATCGCTCAGATCCAGACGGCGACGCCAAAGGCATTTGAGATGAATTCCATCGCGTCGCGGCTCAAATTTAACCGAGAAAAGCTCTTATGGGAGCTTAACTTTTTCAAAGAGCACTACTTCACGACGTATCTGAAACAGCCGCTGTCCCCTGACGATGATGCAAGGCTCTCTATAGAGTTTGATGAACTCGCGGGCGAATTAGAGTCTTTTGCGACGGTGCTGTGCCATCGCGATTTTCACGCGGCCAATCTGATGCTCGACGCGGGCGGCAAGATGCGGATAATCGACCATCAGGACGCCCGGCTCGGTTCGCCTGCGTATGATCTCGTGTCGCTGCTGCTCGACCGGATAACCGAACCGCCCTCGCGGGAATGGCTGGCGGAAATGCGAAAATATTTCCTCGACGTTCGCCGCAAACTCGGTCTCGGCAAGCTTGACGAAGAGGATTTTGCCTACGAATTTCGCCTCCAGACCATCCAACGCTGCCTAAAAGCCGCCGGAACATTCTCGTTCCAGTCGGTCAATCGCGGCAAAACCTACTTCGTCCCGTTCATCAAACCAATGTTCGCCATCTCCCGCCGCAGCGCCGAAAGCCTCGGCCGCTTCCCCGTCATCCGCGAGATCCTCGACCGCCAACTTGATTGACGAGCCCAAAGAAACTACTTCTACTCGCGCCCAAACCACTTCCACGTGCAGAATAAGCACTTCCACGTTGAAAATAACCGCTTCCACGTCGAAAATAACCACTTCCACTCGCGTCCAAACCGCTTCCACGTCAAAATTAACCACTTCCACTTACTTCCGAAGCACTTCCGCATCGCGAATAAGCGCTTAGCTCCGTCCAATAACCGCTTGCGTGTGCATAAAAAGTGGTGTAACATCCACGCTAATCTCTGCATTACCGAGAAAATCTAACTTATTAGGAGCATCACACCTATGAATGATAAAGACCGTTTTCGCTACGAGTCGTGCAAACGCAGTGCGCAGTTTGGCAAGGATTTTTCGGTCCCGGCCGGCACTATGATCGAAACGCTGTTTACCCAGCTCGACGCAAAGGTCGATGAGACCGAGACAGCCGCTGGCAAACAGTCCGCCGGGTTCGGTGAATCGGCCCAGCAGTTTGATCTCAAATCCATCGACCGCGAAGATCTGATGGACCTGCTCACGGCACCCGCAAACGCCGCCCGTGCTGCCGAGCCGACCAACCCCGGCACGCAGGCTCGCTTTCGCTTTGACCGAAACCTTAACGACGCTGATCTGCTCGCAAAAGCAAATAGCTTTCTCGCTTGCGACGCCGCCGAAGAAGCATTGCTTATCACTTTTATGGCTCCCAAGACGTGGAAAGCAGACCTCGCAACGGGTGCCGCTGCATTCGACGACGCATTTAGCGCCGCCGCCTCAGCCGACGATTTTAAGGTCGCCGGTACCGCCGAGGTCAAACAAAAGATCAACGAATCCATGCAGATAAAACGCAGCATCGGCTATATGATCCCAAACGTCTTCGCCGGAAACCCCGCCGCCCTCGCCGCCTGGGCCTCCGCCAGCCACGTCGAAAAAGCCCCGGAGAAAAAGAAAGACCCAACACCCACACCTTAGACTATGGAAGCAAAACACTGGAGAATGATTGCTCTTGTACTTGGCGGAATAATATTGCTGGCCGGGGGAATCTTCCTCGGCCGCAATTTTTCCATTTCGTCAACACCATCCACTGCTCCTGCCACTATCGTAGAGACAAATGCGACGAATGTTGCAAGCAACGCTGTAACTTCGCCGACGCCCGAGCCAACGATTACGCCCAGCCCAACCCCTGCAGGGGCTCTAGTTCGAATCGAAGCTGCGATTATCTATAAAATGGGTGGCGCTCAGCCAGTCGCAAGAGAGAAAATATACCTCCTTGATAAAGACTTGGAAGCGATACTTAATGACGCTGGCCTTGAGGCAACGGGCGATCTCAGCATAATTTCAAATTTAGGATTTGCTGTGCAATATCCGAGCCAGCGACCCGGATTTTATAATACCGCTATGAAGTCGATTAGAAAGCACATCCGTTATTCAACAATGACGGATTTTCAGGGCAAGACTCGCTTCGCAAATGTCGCTCCCGGTTCCTACTTCCTTTTTGCTATCTCCAACACCCGTGGGGGATTTGCTATTTGGAACCTCACAACCAAAATTGGTACAGAGAATAAGACAATATTCCTCGATAATAACAATGCCGAGGTATCTTTTTAGATGTGGCGTCTGCGTGTTAGGGAGATTATTAAGTGAGGTGAGTTATTTATGAGTTGGTTTTCAGTTCCCAAGAAAATTTCGGATCTCAAGGTCGCGCTTTCTCGTGACGAAATGCTTAGGGTCAGCCGCATTCTAATTATTGATGACGAACGGCCCGACCTCATTGACGATCTCAAGAAAGCACGTTTCTTCGTTGATCACTTGGAAGACATTACCCCCGAGAACATTCATGAGCTAGAACGCACGGAATATGACGTGGTAATTTTGGACTTCGGCAACGTTGGTTCAAAAATGGGCCCTGACCAAGGCCTTACGCTAATGAAACACATTAAGCGCATTCGTCCGTCAGTTGTCGTCTTGGCTTACACATCTAAAGCTCTTGAGACCCAACATGCTGAATTCTTCCGACTAGCTGATGGAGTCTTGCCCAAGGATGCTGGCATCGTTGACTCGACGGAACGTATTGAAGAAGCCCTCAAGAAGGCTCACTCTGTAGAGAACCTATGGCGTGGGATGTTAGCGAGCGCCGGTATCGAACCGGGTAGTAAGCAGGACAATGATTGGCAAGATCTATTCGTAAGGGGTCTTTCAAGTAATAGGAAGATGGCGAAATTTAAGGGCTTCTTTGAATCGGACATCGGAAAAGATATTTCGAAACAAGCAGCACTAGCTATTATCGGAAAGTTAATTACCCTTGTAGGTGGCAGCGGAGCATAGCATGTCAATCGCCCTAGATTTCTCACCTTTACCAATTGTCGATTTGCGGAGTCCTTCATTTCCAGTAGAAGGTTTCAACGTCACAGTTCCTGCCGTATGTGCTAAGCACTACGAAACGGGTGAGTGCCTTCGTCATTATCAGATACTCCCAGTCGAGGCAGCAATGAATCCAGAGGTGCCGGTTCTATGCCCGTTTGGGTTCACATCAATACCTTTTAAAGTAGGCCCGGAATTGTTAGCCATAACGGCGGTGATTCCATACCCGCGTATGGGAGGGGGGCAAGAGCGACAAAATGCAAAGCGTTTCGCTGAGAATAAGGTGTCACTTCTCTCTGCCCAACGAATAATATATGGCGTTAAAAAGGCCTTTACGAAATTGAATGAGATTGCGGACGCAACGGTTCAACGGCATTCGGCGGCGCTGCATGAAATCCGTAAGCTGAATGCAAAGATCAAACAGAACGCGGAGCGACTTCAGCAAGGCGGCAGCAATCTACGGGCGGCAGAAGTTGCGGAAAAAACACTTGCAATATTTCAGGCATCGGAACTGATGTCAAAGCAATTTGAGGTCATGGAAATCCTAGCTAACCAGAACCTAGCAAAGTTGCCCCCGAATACGACTATTGAGCCTTATAAGATTTTTCACAAGTGCATGAAGGTTTATGAAGATACGGGTGCAAAGACACGTGTGAAACTGTCTGCGACGCCCGGCTACTATCCGAGAATTCAGGCTTTTGATAAAACGTTTCCGATAATAGCAACTGTTTTGATTCAGAATGCCAAAAAATATGCAGCGCTAAGCTCAGAGATAACGATTTTCGTTGAGCCTGCGGGAGATCAGAATTGCAAAGTCTCCGTCTCGAACATTTCGGAGGGTCAGCAACTTTTGGATGATAGCGTTATGGAACGTGGAGTACGAATGAGTACCGATACAGATGGTTCAGGTAACGGCCTATTTGTTGCACAGCTCGTCGCAAAGCAGCATGGAACTCGCATTGGTGTCCGCTCAGAGTTGATTAATCACCTCACCGTAAGAAATACTTTCGAAGTCGTCTTCGCAACAGTTCCCGGACACTAGAATTTAGAATCCCGAAGGAACCGCGGTGCATGACCCCGCGATTCTATTAATATTCATCAACGAAAGAAACTTATTGCAGGCCAGCGGCTTCAATGTGAAGACAACCGTTCTGTAATTGAGCCCTTTTTCGACTGTCCGATTACTGTCGAAACCTCACACCCGCAGATAATCACCGCGCCAGGTTTTGATGGCTAGTTTTATTTCTTTGGTGGTTGCAAATTCCCCGTTCAATGTTCTTTCGACCAATTCCGGCAGTTCCGCATCGGACGCGAACCGCAGGGCGATGATCTGGCCGACGCGCATGTCGGACGCTTTTGCGGCGAGCTCGGGCGAGAGTATTTCCCGGTAGCGAAGCCGCTCTTCGAGACGGATAGTGCGGTCTTGGGCTTTTAAGGCTTGCAGACGCGATGCGAGCGCAAGCAATATCAGCGAAATGCTAAATATTGTCCAAAAAACCTGCTCCCAACGCTCCGCTCCGGTATTTGTATAAATGCGCACGGCGTGTTCGAAAAAATTCAACGCAAGCAGCGGCACTACTACGAAATGAAATAACGGATACCAGCGGGTGTGGTTTGAATAGTTTTGTGTGTCAGCCATAAGTGATCTCCTAATTAAATGGTTGAGAACTTACTAATATCTACGAAGTTTCGCGGGTTCCGAACTCTGCAACTCTGCAACTCTGTAACTCTGTAACTCTGTAACTCCGTAATTATTAAAGTTTTGTCTGAGCCAGAGCCTCAGGCGGTTTGCCGGTGAAATCTTCGCCGGGGTTTACGAATAGGTTTTGCTCGAAACGATACTGCTTATCATAAAGCTGTTTGTAGCGTCCGTCGAGCGTGATGAGCTCGTCGTGGCTGCCGCGCTCCAATATCTCGCCCGCCTCGACCACCAATATCTGATCGGCACTGCGGATCGTCGATAATCTATGAGCGATGACAAACGTCGTGCGGCCTTGTCTCAGACGGTTCAAGCCTTCTTGGATCAACGCCTCGGACTCGCTGTCGAGGCTCGATGTCGCCTCATCAAGTATCAAAATACGAGGATCGGCAAGCAACGCCCGCGCTATCGCGATCCGCTGCCGCTGTCCACCCGAAAGCTTAACACCGCGTTCGCCGACGATAGTGTCGTAGCCATTTGGAAATTTCTCGATAAACTCGTCAGCATTCGCGACCT